>CAKARF010000001.1 GCA_916720465.1 uncultured Atopobium sp.
ACGGGTTTGACGGGTTTGACGGGTTTGACGGGTTTGACGGGTTTGACGGGTTTGACGGGTTTGATGGACCTGACGGTTTTGCTGAGCCACACAAAAACAGGCTCCTGGTTTACCAGGAGCCTGTTTTTTAGCTATCAGAGAGCTTGGAAAGCCCAGCTATTAGCTGTTCTTCCTTCTAAGAGCGATGCCAAGACCACTCAGGGACAGAGCTGCAGCTCCAACGATTGAAGCAATACCCGAAGCGTCGCCTGTGTAAGGAAGGCCTGGCTTCTTAGGCTCTGGAGTAGTAGGAGGCGTGGTTGGAGGAACAACAGGAGCAGTGTTGGTCACTGTGAAACCGTCATCCTGATTACCAGTAATCTGAGTTGTGTAACCAGAGATAGGAGTCTCAGAGATGGTGTAAGCATACTCGTGACCATCAGTCTTGTCGTAGAACTCTAGGTTGCTGAAGGTGTGCTTCCAGTCGTCAGCCTTGGTAATGGTTACCCTATCAACCTCAACACCATCACGATACAGAACAATCTCAGCAGAATCGCCTTCCTGGTTCTCCCAAACCTTGGTGACAGGAATGTCGCGAGTCTTCATGTTGGTGTTGGTTACCACGTAGTTGGTAGCGTCGCCAGTGATCTGAGAGGTGTAGCCATCAACAGCGTCCTCAGTAACGGTGTAGTTGATCAGCACACCATTGTTGTACTGGTTAAGGTTGTTGAAGGTGTGCTGCCAGTTGTCAGCAGCGGTCAGAGTTGCACTCTCCACCTCAACACCATCAGCAAGCAGGTGAATAGTTACGCTATCAGCAGGTGCACCAATCCACTTCTTTGTTACTGGAACAGAAACCTTGCCTTCGATGGTATTGGTAACCGTGAGCTCAGTAGCTGAAGAACCAGAGTAAGAGGTGGTGTAGTGAGCAATTGGGTCTTCCTTAACGGTGTACTCAATCTCGTGACCAGCGGTGTAACGTGGTAGGCCGTTGAAGATGTGAGACCAATTGTTACCTGCATTCAGGTCAAACTCATCCACCTGAGTGCCATCAGCATAGAGCCTGACGTGGACACTAGCAGGACGCAGACCCTGAGCATTCTCGTTGTCAACCCAAACCTTCTTAACTGGGATGCTTAAAGCCTCAGGAGCGTGCTGGTTTGTAATCTCATAGCCGTTGATGCTGGTGGTGTAGTCAGGTACTGCGTCCTCAGAAACGGTGTAGGTAATCTCTGTGTTGCCATTGGACTTTATTTCAATCTTGGACAAAGACTTTGAAATCACACTATATTGCGCACAATTAATGCTACTAAGTGCGTAGATTTAACTTCATTTACGCTAGC
The DNA here is from genome assembly GCA_916720465.1 of uncultured Atopobium sp. Classification (GTDB taxonomy): domain Bacteria; phylum Actinomycetota; class Coriobacteriia; order Coriobacteriales; family Atopobiaceae; genus Lancefieldella. Next base: position 1,323 of record CAKARF010000001.1, read on the forward strand.
GAGAAAAACGTGTACACCACGCCATTTTGTTTTCCATTTCCTACATACTCCTTCAAAAAAATTGGCTGGCGTATACGCGTCAGCCAAAAATCAATCATCGGTCAGTGCTTTCTCCAAAAATGATACTGGAATGAGTACATATCAACAATAAACAGACATCCCTATGAATAAATAATCAAATTAACCCCACAGTTTTCTTCACGTTTGAAGCTAGGAGCAGTCTTCAGCGAACAACTAAAGCTGTTGGGTTTCTCACCAGAAATGTTGTCAATACAACAAACAAATGCAATAAACAAACGTAAAATAGAATTACTACTAAGCAATCTGCAGGTAAAATTAAACAAACTGCTGTTGGACACTATGGGAGAGTCGTGCCAGAACGAGCCTACATTTCCAGATCAACTCACCTGATGGGCGCGACTATCACCATCTCTTTATTGCCACCTTCCAATGATGCGCAGGCAGAACACACCGCAGAGCAGCTACAAAACTCGAAGGCAAACTGCCTTGCAGAACAGCTACTTGATCAAGTCTTTAAGCTTCTAAACGTCTACAACCAGCGGTTTAGCGCAAACGACACCAATTCCAAGCTTATGCAGGTCAATCACGCAGCAGGCAAACATCCTGTTTCCGTTGACCCCGAGCTGTTTGAGCTCATTCAGATTGGCAAGGAACAAAGCCTTCTACCTGCAAGTCATTTAAATATTGCCATTGGTCCTCTGGTACAAACTTGGCGAATCGGCTTTGCAGACGCTCGCATTCCAAATAACGCTGAGGTCGCGCACGCGTTGTCGCTTACCGATCCACAGCTCATTGCATTAGACCCCGTGAGCTGCACCGTGTTTCTCGCCAAAGAGGGTATGAAGCTGGACCTGGGGTGCCTAGCAAAAGGCTACATCGCCGACAAAATTGCAGATTATCTGAAAAGTCAGCACGTTACTTCCGCTCTCATCAACCTTGGCGGTAACATTAAGACAATTGGCGACAATGTGCTCGCGGACAGACCGTGGCAGATTGGCATCCAGGATCCGCGACAACCACGAGGCACCAACCTTGCTGTGCTGCCTATTTGCAACCAGTCCGTGGTGACCTCCGGTACCTACGAAAGGAAACTGCAGGTAAACGGGCACACCTATCACCACATTCTTGACCGCGAGACCGGCTATCCAGTTGACACGCAACTTGCGAGCATCACGATTATCTCGGACAACTCGCTTGACGGAGAAATTTGGACCACGCGGCTTTATGGCGAGAAGCCCCGTCAGCTCCTTGCCCGTGTAGAACAAGAAAAAGGTATCGAAGCGCTCATAGTAACTACTGATAATCGCGTATATTATTCGTCGGGGATCTCGCTTGAGCTCCTTGCGTAATTCAGAAAGGAAGTTTGATGCTTAACTTTGTTGGCCTCATTGGCACCAATTCAAAAGAGTCAAATAACCGAAGACTCCTGCAGTTTATGCAGAAGCATTTTGCCGACAAGGCCACCATTGAGCTGGTGGAGATCGACAACATTCCCCTGTTCAACAAGCCCGCAAAGATGACGGTCCCCGAGGTTGTTTCCGAGCTTGCCAAGAAAATTGAGGCCGCCGACGGTGTCATCATTGCAACTCCAGAGTACGACCACTCCATTCCAGCCGTCCTGCAAAACGCGCTTGCTTGGCTGTCCTACGGCATATTCCCTATGGTCAACAAGCCAGTCATGATTGTCGGCGCATCCCTGGGCACGCTTGGATCTTCTCGCGCACAGCTTCAGCTCCGCCAAATTCTGGACGCTCCCGAGCTCAAAGCCGCAATCATGCCAGGCTCCGAGTTTCTTCTTGGTCGCGCCGCACAGGCCTTTGACGAGAAGGGCAGCTTAAAGGACAAGGCTACCGTCAAGAAGCTTGACCTGCTCTTTGACGATTTCCGTCTGTTTGTGAAACTCAACGAAAAAATGGCCGCATCGCGCGAACTTCTCCGCAAAGAGGCCGAGAACTTTGACTGGGAAAACCTGTAGGCCTGGAAGGAACTACTACTATGAAATTTGTCGGAATCGTCGGTTCAAATGCGGAGATTTCCTATAACCGAAAGCTTCTGCACTTCATCAAAAAGCACTTTGCCAAGCAGTTTGAGCTTGAGATCCTTGAGATCGACAACATCCCTCTGTTCAACCAGGACCTTAAGTGGGATGAAAATTTCCAGCTCCGCCTGCTGTACAACAAGATTACCAGAGCTGACGGCGTCATTATTTCTACACCGGAACACAACCATACCATCTCACCTGCGCTGAAGAGCGTTATCGAATGGCTTTCTTACGATGTACATCCATTTGAGGACAAGCCTGTCATGATCGTCGGAGCTTCTTACTACGACCAAGGAACTTCTCGCGCACAAGTTCATTTACGCAAGATTTTAGATGCTCCAGGCGTAAACGCATACGTCTTGCCTGGTAACGAATTCCTTCTTGGAAAGGCTAAACAGGCTTTTGATGAAGATGGCAACATTATCGACGAGCGCACTGTTAGCTTCCTGGGCTTTTGCTTGAATAACTTTGTTAAATACGTAGAGGTGGTCTCCAAATTGAAGAAACCAAAGCCAATTGCGCCAGAGGATCTGGACGTGACCAACTCAATTTCCACCACTATCCAAGGTATTGATCCCGACGATCCTGATTGGGTCGAGAAGGCCGCTGAGCTTGTGGGTGCAGTTTCAGGCGACACATACGTAAAACTTGACCACGGCATTTTGACAGTCAACCAAATTGATATGTTCTTGAAAGCAATGCCATTTGAGCTGACCTACGCAGATGACAACAATCAATTCCTTTACTACAACAACGTTCACGACAATCCAGATACCATGCTGGCAAAACGCGTACCTGAACAGTCAGGCAACCGTTTGTCCACAGTTCACAACTCTCTTCCCGAGGGTCGTATGAAGAACGTTGAGTTTGTCATTGGCGTACTTCGTAACGGCGACAAAGAGTACGTACGCACCATTGTCCCAGGTACGCCGGCCGACATCATCAACACCCACAACTACCAGGCAATGTACTATCCTGACGGTTCGTATGCAGGCATCAACGAGATTGTCTTTAACTTCAAGCCATGGCTGGATTGGTACTTGCAAACCACAGGTCAGCGTCTTGTCGGCGGTACTGGAATGCCCATGCCTCCTACAGGAGCACCAAGTGGTAATGTAGATGGATCAAACTCAAGCGTTGATGCAATCTCTGGAGCAAGCGCCTAACTTATTGAAAACTTTACATAAGAGTACTTATGCAAACTCCCCAACAAACTTATTTGTTGGGGAGTTTGTTAACCGTCAAGTATAGTGCCTCTTAAAATTCCAAGCCCATGAGGCAAGACGTCCAAAACAGCTGCAAGATTTTCTATTGCAGCTTTAGGACTTCCTGGCAAATTTATAATTAAAGTACGCTGGGCAATACCTGCTACTTCTCTTGAAAGACATGCCTTAGGTGTAATAAGTAGTGATGCCGCACGCATAGCCTCAGGAATACCCGGCACCATACGCTCGCATACTTCGGATGTAACCTCAGGAGTAATATCTCGTGGCGAGAAACCCGTCCCACCTGTGGTCACCACAAGCGCAATGTCATCTGAAATTGCCTTATGTAGCGCACGGGCAATTTGCTGACGCTCATCAGGTACAACCTCTGCATATGCATCAACTGCAAAGCCCTTCTCGCCTAAAAAAGCAACAAGTGCAGGACCGCTTGCATCTGGTCGTTCCCCACGCGAAGAACGATCACTTACAGTAATAACGCGCGCTGAGAAGGATGTGACATCGCAAGAACTCTCTGGCATATTTATTCCTTTACTATGAGGCCACCTTCACCAAGGGCTACAAAATCATGCTTTGTCAGTTCAATACCAGCCGCAATACGAGGAAGCACTAAATCGAATACTGTTGTTGCGCTATACATGACACATCCCGGAAGTCCTAAGATAGGAATTTGAGAAGTAGAACTATTGGCTGCATCCAAATATCCTAAACACATCATTGCACCAGGTAGAACCGGAGCACCATAGGTAACAATATGAGCACCGGAGCGCTTGATAGCACCTGGGGTATTATCATCTGGGTCTACGCTCATTCCACCTGTACAGACAATCATGTCTACACCCAAATGTTGTGCTTCGTGAATAGCAGCAACAAGCGCATCCATATCATCGCCAGGCTTTGCACAATGCACTGTTTCAATGCCAAAAGCTGCAAGTTTTTTCTCAACTACCGGTGTAAACTTATCTTCAATAAGTCCTTTCTGCACTTCAGACCCTGTTGCGATAAGTGCCGCAGTCTTAACGCAAAACGGTGCTACTCGCATAAGGGCTCCCTTATGCTCAACATCTGCAGCAGCTTCAGCGGCTTCAACAACAGACGTATCCACTACCAAAGGAATAACACGAGTTCCCGCAAGAGGGGTTCCCTTCTTAACTGCAATATTGCCGCGACGAGTAGCAATCATAACCTCATCTACTGCATTCACTGCATTAAGACGCTGGACATCAAGCTCGAAGACACCGTCAACTGCCGCAGTGATAGTGAGCTTTCCCTCATGGGGCTCTTTGGATACAAGGCAATTCTCGCCATGGCAAAGTGCTGCCATGCGATATGCCGCATCGTTTTCGTGAAGTTGGTTGTCTCCCAACTCCCACACATAAAGATGCTCTTTGCCCATGCTGAGCAATACAGGGATATCAGCCTTTTCTACTACGTGACCCTTCTTAAAGCGCACGCCCTTAAAACGAGTTCTATCGTCAGCGCTCTCGCCAGGAATGATCTGAGTCATATCGTGACACAGTACATGTCCTACTGCATCTTCTGTTCTAATTTGTTTCATGCAAGAGCTCCTTTGCATCCACCACACGAATACTATCTCCAGGTTTGATAGTACCTCCACGTAAAACCACGGTAAAAATACCATCAGTAGGCATTACGCAGGTACCAACCAGTTTGCGAATTTCACAATCGTGATGACATACTTTTCCAATCTGAGTTACCCCAAGAAGAGTATCTCCTATTGCAAGTACCGTACCAACAGGAAGCTCGCGCAGCGCAAGACCAGAAGTTAGTATATTTTCTGCAAAATCTCCTGGATGTAACTGTGCGCCCTTCTTGCGCATAATGTCAACGGACTCATTACCAAGAAGGCTCACCTGACGATGCCAATTTCCAGCATGGGCATCACCTTTGATGCCTTCTCCTACGCATACTTCAATAGAATCAACAGGTACTTTTCGTGTGCCTTTTTTCACGCTAATACAACAAGACAGTACCGTGCCTCTTTTAGCAGATTCAGTCACTCCAACACTCATTTATTCTGTTCCTCTCGCACAAAATGACCTGATGCTCCTCCGTCTTTCTCAAGCAAGCAAATCTGGTCAATAACCATATCCCTCTGATGTGCTTTACACATGTCATAGATAGTCAAACACGCCGTAGATGCTGCTGTCAGCGCTTCCATCTCTACCCCAGTTTCTCCGGTGCATCGACAACATGCCTCTACCGCAATACCGTCGTCCTCAAATGCAAATGAAATATCTACTCCGGTAAGCTGGATAGGATGACACATGGGAATGATTTCCCAAGTTCGCTTTGCCGCCATAATGCCTGCAACTTGCGCCACAGAAAGGACATCACCTTTTTGTATACCACCTGTGTGAACGAGCTCAAGCGTATCGCGGCGCATAAAAATCTTACCTTTTGCGCGGGCGGTACGCGCTGTTTTATCCTTTGCAGACACATCAACCATATGCGCATGACCTTGCGAATTAAAATGTGTAAACGCCATGCTAACCCCCTATTTTATTCATCGCTCGAAGCGACTCGCTTGCATGAGAAAGACTCATGATATGACCTTCAGGCTTTTGAGAAATACCTTGACGCAAAACTTGCACAAGTTCATCTCCCACAAGTCCCCTAAGCGGAATTTCTCGTGCAGAATGCAGACACGGTTTTAACATACCATCTGCAGTTACGCGGATTCTGTCGCAAGAGCTACAAAATGTATGCGTCATTGGGCGGATAAGCCCTACACGTCCCCGCCATCCCGGTGCCTGAAAGAGCTCTGTTACGCCATTAGAGCCAACAGCTTCAAGTTCAGGCAATACTTTTAATACGCAATCAGCACTTACAAAACGTTCAGCTGGCCATTTTGAGCATTCACCCATACGCATCAGCTCAATAAAACGCACATCAACAGGTTCACTTTTAGCTCGCTCTGCAAGAGGACGAATCTCAGATTCATTCAGTCCTCCTAAAAGTACGGTATTGAACTTTATATGGATAAACCCTGCTTCTCTTGCTGCCTCAATACCGGCTAGCGCATCATCAAGTGTCCCCGTACGACTGAGTTTTGTATACAGTTCAGAATCAAGTGTATCAAGAGAAATATTGAGACGAGAAAGCCCTGCTTCTTTAAGATCTTTTGCAAGAGGTGCAAGTAACGTAGCGTTGGTAGTCATAACTACCTCTTCAATACCCTCAACAGCAGAAACCATACGTACGAGATCTACAATACCGCGACGTGCTAATGGCTCTCCACCTGTAAGACGAACCTTTCTTACTCCCAACTGCGCAAATGCTTCAACAATAGCGCGCATCTCTTCAAACGAAAGTATATCTTCATGTCGAAGCATAGAGACACCGTGTGCCGGCATGCAATACAAACAACGACAATTACAGCGGTCGGTTACTGAAAGTCTCAAATAACGAATGTTTCGACCCAACTCATCATACATACAGTGACTTCTTTTCTCCCACTACGCTGCACTTTTCTTCACCATCACAAAGTGGCATGACATATTCTGGAGCAACGTAAAGCAAAACCTGGCGAGGCTCACCTAAACGTGCCCACGACTCTTTGGAGCATTCATAACGAAGCAGTGACCCTCCCGGTGTTTGAGCCATCACAATAGTTGAAAACGTATTATCAATCACGCGATTCACCTGACAATGAATAATATTTTTGTATTCACTTGCACAGTCCACTACCTGAAAATAATGTGCACGAATTCCTACGTATTTCACCTGTTCATCTACTGGCAAAGCGGTTGTAAGACTTAAGCCCCATTCATCACAAAACAAGCTCTTCTCGCCCACCTTATGTGCACGAGAAATATTCTTACATCCTGAAATTCGTGCCGCAGCAAGCGTAGTCGGTGTCGAGAAAAGCTCCTGCACTGAAACTTTATCATCAGAGTTTCCGTGATTAATAACACACACGGAATCACACAAACGATACACCTCATCGCGATTATGAGAAACGTAAATTGCTCCTCCCGGAAACGCACGGAGAGTATCACTTAACTCCAGTTCAAGTTGCCATCGGAGATAACTATCAAGTGCCGAGAAAGGCTCATCAAGCAAAATAAGATCAGGCTTGCTTGCAAGAATACGAGCCATGGCGCAGCGCTGTTGCTGGCCACCAGAAAGCTCATGAGGGCGACGATCAAGAAGACCATCAAGTTGTACCTTCTTAAGCTGTTCAATCGCACACGCCTCACGCTCTGCTCGTGTTTCTTCTTTAGCTCCTACCAGTACGTTTTGCATAACACTCATATGCGGAAAGAGCGCATAATTTTGAAACAGATACCCTACGTGTCGCTCTTGCGGTGGCAAATTAATATGAGCTTCAGAATCAAACAGAACTCGATCATTGAGCACAATGCGCCCGCTATCCGGCTTTACAATGCCAGCAATACACTTGAGCGTCATTGATTTGCCGCAACCAGAAGGTCCGAGAAGCGCTAAAACTTCATTGCTCTTCTCGACAACAAACGAAACATGTAAATCAAAACCATCTAAATGCTTGGTAATATCAACAGAAAGCGCCATAACTACGCCTCCTGAACTGGTGTTGCCACACGTGCTCGGCGGCTACCTTTTTCAAAGATATTAAGAGCGAGAAGTACCACGGCAGAAATGGCAAGGTTAATGAGCACCCACTGCATGGCCGCTACATCGTCGCCAGTTCTCCACAGTTGATAGACTGTTGTTGATACAGTTGCTGTGGTGTTTGGAGTATATCCACATATCATTGAAGTTGCTCCGTACTCACCCAGCGCTCGAGCAAACGCCAAAACAGTTCCTGCTACCACGCCCTTCATACAGCAAGGCATCTTAACATGCCAAAATACCCATGTATTTGATTTGCCTAGCGTGCGAGCTGCATCTGCAAGCGTTTCATCAAAGCTCTCAAATGCACCCCGGGCTGTGCGGTACATCAACGGCAAACTCACCACTGCCGTTGCAAAAATTGCCGCATACCATACCATCGTAAGTTTTATACCAAACACATCCATGACCCAAAGGCCAATGGGACGACGTGGACCCAAAAGCAATAACAGCAGATAGCCCACGACCGTCGGTGGCAACACCAATGGTAACGTCAGTATGACATCCAAAAGACCTTTAATAACTCGTGGAGTCTTGGCAACGAGGTTTGCTAAGGCAATACCCAATAAAAAAACAAGAGCAGTTGATGCCGCAGCAATCCTCAACGAGTTATACAGCGGATACCAGTCCATAGAAATACCAATCCAGATTTAGTAGCAAGAAATTATGCCTTTGAAAGCGGCGTAAAGCCAACCTTTTCAAAGCAAGCGCTCGCATCGGAAGTTTTTAAGAACTCAAGGAATTTCTTTGCAAGGTCTGCCTGCTTTGCATTCTTTGTTGCAGCGGCAGGATATACTACACGACCACACATTTCCTCGGTTGCTTCATCAACCATCTGAAGTTTTGCAGAAGTAGCATCGGTCTTATAAATAACACCGCAATCAACGGAAGCCTCTTTAACCTGAGTTGTTACTTCTTTAACATTAGTTCCGTATGAGATATGACCTTCCTTAGCAAGCTTCTCTTCATCAAGCTTGTAGTATTTCAAAATCTTCTGTGTATACTGACCTACCGGAACATCTGAATTTCCCATACCAAGCAAAACTTCACCCGAAGTAAGTTTTGTTGCCATATCATCAAAGCTCTTAACAACCTTAGGATTATCCTGTGGAACACAAAGCGTTACCTTGTTCTCAAGGATGTCAAAACGCGTATCAGATGCAATAAAGTCAAGGTCCTTATCGTGATCTTTTTTAGCATTTGTATCAAGCTGATTCATCTGTTTCTGACCAGCAGAAATAAAAACGTCACAATCGGATCCTTCTTCAATCTGTGTCTTAAGCGTACCTGAAGAATCAAAATTAAAACTAATATCAACGCCCTGATTAGCGTTTTTGAAAAGCTCTCCTGCTTCAGTCAAACTCTCGGTCAAAGATGCTGCCGCAAACACAATAAGTTTTTGAGCATCAGCTTTTTTCTGGCTTCCAGACGTATCTTCCTTTTTTGTTTCATTACCATTGCAAGCAGAAAGGCCAAACACGGCAGCCCCTGTTACACCTGCAACAAACGAACGACGAGTCACACTGCTTTCGGACTTCATAAACTTCCCTTTCAAACGAACCTAACCTTATACTGCAGCGCATATATACACGCTCAACTAACGGCATACGTATACGTGAGCAACAATGTATGCCGATATACCCCTAGTGAAGTTTTTCCGGACGGAAATTTGCACGGCAACGGATTATCTCCGCCGCAATAGAAATAGCAATTTCAGACGGTGTAATTGCTTTAATGTCATCACCAATTGGCGAATGGATTGTTTGAGTCCACTCTTTAGAAATACCGCGTTCCACCAGCGTATGCTTGGCAAACGCCGCTTTTCTCTTGCTACCAATACAACCTACATACGCAGGTTTGTAGTTATACAGTTGTTGCAACACCTTAATATCAAAGGCATGACCATGAGTAGTAACTATCGCATAATCACGACGCGTAACAGTGACATCTGTGGATATATCAGAAAAGTCATTATGATAAACCGCTTCTGCTGAAGGAAAATCTTTCTTCTGCGCAACTCCCTCGCGGTCATCAAGCACAATCACTCTAAAACCTACACTTGCGAGTACAGGAGTCAGAGCACGGCCTACATGGCCGCCGCCAAAGATGTAGGCAACGGGCTCAGGCCCTAAAGGTTCAGAATAGGTTGCCGCCTCTTCATCCCATATGGGAACATCGGAACAAACACGAACATCATCTTGAGGAAACATATCAACTGCTTTTGCTTCAACAAGAACATGACTAGGGTCTGACCAATTTTCTATAACCACAAAAGGCTTTTTTGCATCAATAAGATTCATTAAATCATTTGCAAAGAAATCCTTTTGGTCAGGAGTAACCTTACGAATACCAACAAGTGCGTCGCCGCCACAGGCCATACCTGTTTTTTCTCGCGTCATCCACTCGATTTGATTGTTTTCTTCTCCTGTAAAGAATCTTTTTGAGCGTTCCTGTGCAATAAGTTCTACAGAACCGCCTCCGATTGTTCCTAAGAAACTGCCATCTTCAAAATGCACCATACGTGCCCCTGCATGACGCGGCATGGACCCCTTAGTAGCAAAAATTGTTGAAAGTACAAAGCTGCGACCGGCTTCAAGTTCACTTAGCAGGCGACGCACAAAATGCTCATCGCACAAGGTTCCTTGTAAATCTGCCATTAAAAACACCTATCCTTGTCTGCACATATACCAATACGCATGATATATATACTTACTGAAGCACAATATAAGTTGCATCCTTATTATTTATATCTTTCTTTTCCATATATCCCACAACACAAGAATTAGCAGTATGTTCATTTGCTTGAAGAGCCGCAAGCAAATGTTGTGCATCATTACGGGCTACGCTTATCAATAATCCGCCAGAGGTTTCAGGACAGAAGAGTACGTCACTCATCTCACGAGAAACTCCATCTGCCTGCACGTACTTCTCTGCATAACGACGATTACGATACATACCAGCTGGTAAGATACCTAAACGTGCTAATTCAAATACTTTCGTAGATAAAATTTTTATATCATTTACGATAATCTTTGCCAAAAGCCCCGAACCTTGACACATTTCAAGCAAATGTCCCATAAGTGAAAAACCCGTTACATCCGTAACGGCATGCACGTCATAATTCACCATAATGTCTCGAGCGTACCGATTAAGAGTCATCATAGATGCCTCAGCAACGCTTATCTCTTCTATAGAGAGCATATCTGCTTTAGCAGCTGTTGTCAGAACACCTACACCAAGAGCCTTTGTAAGAATTAAAACATCATCTGCACGTGCACCAGAATTGGTATACATCTTTTTTGGATTAACAAACCCTGAAACAGCAAGACCATATTTTGGCTCATTGTCATAAATGCTATGACCACCAACAATATTGGTGCCAGCCTCATATACTTTATCGTAACCACCACGTAAAATCTCATGCACTACATGCGAGGGCATATCTTCAGGTACAGCCATAACATTGAGAGCAACCTTTGGCTCTCCACCCATAGCATATACATCCGATAAAGCATTGGTAGCCGCAATGGCGCCATACGTATACGGATCATCAGCAATTGGAGGAAAGAAATCGATTGTTTCGACAAGCGCTATTTCATCAGTCACTTTGTAAACAGCTGCATCATCCGCCTTATCAAAACCAACTAATAAATTAGGATCCTCATGAACTTTAATATCTGAAAGAAGCTTTGCCAACTCACCGGCACCAACCTTAGCACCACAACCAGCACAATCAGCAAGTTTTGTGAGTTTTACATCATTACTCATGTTTATCCAACCAGTCTTTCAGTAAAGTGACAAAGCGCTTCAAGAACACCACCGCCAACAGCTCGAGCCTTATCAGATGCAGAAAAACAATGTCCCGGAGCACAACGAGGATCAATATCCCCTGATTTCATACCTTTAAAAACAGGGATTCCCTCTTGCAAAAGACCACGAAGTACTCCATTAATAGTTGCTTTAACAGGTATTCCAGAAACAGTAGCTACAATATCTCCTTTAGAAACCAAATCACCAATCTTAGCAACAGGCTCAAAAATTCCATCTTGAGGAGCTCTCAATACGCGCTCCTTTGTAAAGCCACCAATATTTCCTGGTACACCCGTATTTGGAATAGCCGATCCGTCGTAAATAACGCGACCTAAATAATGACCACGTTTTGTCTCTATGACCGCATGACAATCTGCAGTGGAGGTTTTACCTGAAGTAAAGCCTGGTCCAACACCAATCACTAAGGGTGCCATATCTTTTGTGGTGCCTATATTTTTCTTAGCGAGAATAGCGTCTACAAGTACCTCAGGATGCAAATTTGCAATATTTGTTCCTTGAGGATCAACGAGAACAGCGATGTTTTTCTCATTAACAATGCGCAATGCATCTTCTGCGTCTTTAGCTCGTACTGCCGTCACATTTTCCACTTTTTTCTTTCCAAGACGAATAGCTTCTGAAAATGCTACTGTGCGACGAACTGCTGTAGGGACCTCTACATCCAGCATCACAATACTCAAGCCAGCTCGATATAATCTCAAAGCAATGCCTGAGGCAAGATCGCCTGCTCCTCGTATAACTACCAGCATTTTTTCTCCCCACTCAACATACGCTGCCATATTTTTGTATTACAAATCAAGCTCATATATTCCCGCTACCTTAAGACTTCCTACAATTTTTATTTCAAACGCTTCTTTTTCTGCTGGTAGCATTGCCCACGCAAGGCCACAGTCTGCTTTAATTTCTACCGGAGTCGGAATAAGCCGCCCAGGAATATCTTGCTCTTTGCACATTTGCTCACAGGTAAGCGCCTCATGCGTTGAATCAAACGCAACAACTATCTGAGAGGAACGTTTATGGAAAGAGTGACTTTGTTCTACCACACTACATCACCGATTTTGCCAGCTCATTAAGGGCCGTGGTTGCCTTATGTATCTCATCCTCTGTCGTATAAAATCCAAATGAGAAACGAACCGACCCCGTATCTTGCGTTCCCAATGCTCTGTGCATACGAGGAGCACAATGAGCTCCTGCACGAACTGAAATGTCATACTCAACACTTAAAACTCTTGCAAGTTCAGAAGAAGTCCACCCATCTAAATTAAGTGTCACAATGGGTGCGTGATCTTTTTGCGAACTCTCCCCATTCAGTTCAGAAATGTTATCAGGAAAACTTCCATATAACTCTATCCCAGGCACCTGACGAGCCTCAGCTACAAACTGTCTAACCAATGCTAAATCATGACGGTGAACAGCACATACTCCTTGTTCTGATACAAAATCTACTGCAGCAGAAAGACCGGCAATACCGTGACTATTAAGCGTTCCCGCCTCAAGATGTTCTGGATATACTTGAGGCATTTCCTCCTCAAAAGAAAGTACGCCCGTTCCTCCTTGAATAACTGCTTCTATCGCAACATGTGGAGCAACCAAAAGGCCACCTGTCCCCTGAGGACCCATAAGTGCCTTATGGCCAGTAAACGCAAGTACATCAACACCTAAATCATCAAAATTAATGGGTACTGACCCTGCGGTTTGTGAAGCATCAACAAGCACAAGTGCACCTACAGCGTGAGCAACAGTAACCACACGTTCAAGATCGCATATATTACCTGTAAGATTAGATGCATGTGTTACTACCACTAACCTTGTACCAGGAGAAACTAATCGTTCAAGAACATCCCAATCAAGGCAACCCTGCAAATTAGCAGGAACATAATCAACCTTTACATTGCGTTTCTTTTGAAGACGATTCAGAGGGCGCAAAACAGAATTGTGATCCCAATCTGTTGCAACTACATGATCTCCGGGCTTAACAATGCCGAGAATTGCCTTGTTTAGGGCATCTGTTGCGTTTGCAGCAAACACCACACGTTCTGGATGTGAAAAACCTAATAACAAGGCGATACGTTCTCGTGCAACCATAACAGCTCGAGCAGCATCAAGCTCGGCAGACGCTGCACCCCTTCCCGTACTTCCAAATGAGCAAAGGGCGCGTGAAACAGCATCCACAACACATTGAGGACGCTTATATGACGTTGCAGCACAGTTGAGATATATCATGCAAGACGCCTTAGAGCACCATCACGCCCGGCTGTTGTGAAATAATCTCTGCAATTGCATATAGATTGGTAACATCACCTACTGCAAGTTTGTCTTTAATGCCATAAAAATCAAGGCAGGTACCACATGTTAAAATCTTGGTACCACGAGACTCAAGCTCCTTTATATCTTCAAGTGACTCTGAACCTTCACAAGTCAAGTGAGCGCCACCGTTGTAAAACAACATAGTTTCAGGAACCGTATCCTGATGTGCAAGAGCGTAGATAAGACCTTTCATTAAAATATGACCGAGCTCATCATTACCGCGACCCATATACTCAGCATCAACCGCAACAACGGTTGCAGAATGATCTGGGATATCACAAAACTGAGAAGCCTCAACAACTGCTGAATCACTAGCTTCAACTTTATTACGAGGGCTAAAAGTCATTGTTGTATCTGAGCCATTCTTTACAGAAGTCAAATCACAGTTCTTCTCGTCAGCAAGGCGGGTAAGATTTCCAAAGGCAACGTTATCGTTAATAACGACATCAAGTTTTTCTCCAGAAGAAAGCTTAGGGAGAGCCTCAAGCGTTAAAATAACTGGCTTTGGACACGTTAAATTTCGAGCATCAATCTTCATTTATCCCCCTCTTAACTTCACACTATCTAGGTGTAAAGCAAATATCTTTACACTAAAATAAGTATATCGCTTAAAAAAATAATTTAGTTAGGCAAACAAATGAATTGTTATGAGTTGCTTGGAATATTACCTGGTATTACTTCAGTAATTGGAAGCGGTGGCAAGACTTCCCTGCTCACAAAACTTTCTCAGGAAGTTCGGGGAACGGTTATTTTAACTACGTCAACGCATATTCTGCCTTTTCCAAACATACCTCTTTTAGAGAATCCCACGCTTACTGAGGTGTCAGATGCTCTAATAACACATCGTATCATCTGCGTTGGTGCCTTTTCTAGCGAGAAACACAAATTAGGTTCCTCTGCACTTTCTGCTCAAGAACTGGCATCCGTTGCTGACTACGTATTTGTGGAAGCTGACGGATCTAAACGGTTACCCCTAAAAGCTCACGCATCACATGAGCCAGTCATTCTGGAAGGTACCCAGCGCACTGTCCAAATTATAGGGCTTTCTGGCTTTGGACTACCTATCCATCAAGCTGTACATCGCAGTGAAATTTTCTGCAACCGGGCAAATTGTTTGCCCGACGATTTTGCCACGCCAACTCGTATTGCCACTGTTATTGCAGCAGAACACGCTTCAGGGGCTGTAAAGGCAAACGTTATTCTTGTCAATCAAACTGACAACGAGAAAGACCTTGCTCTGGCAAGAGACTTTACACAGGAGCTTCGTTTGCAGGGTGACAACACACCTGTTATCGCAGGTTCACTTTTTAATTCGACTTTTGTGGAAATGCGTGATAAGTGATAACTACCGGAACGTTTTCATCGTACTTCTCGCCCACTGAAAACTTTTTATCACCGTCGATAGTAATTTCTTTAACCTGGTTTTCATGATTAATGAGGCCAATTTTAAGGTCTTCATCTTTTTGAACCGTAACGTTCTTGAAGCCGGCATGCTCAAACTTCTTTTGAGCTTCCTCATAGTCATACTCGGAGACATCTTTACTGGCGAGAGGAACTTCTACTTTCACAGGCTCTTTTTTGACTGTCTCGGTCTGAGAAGGTTGCACAGATTGTGCTGGTTGGTTTGATGTCCATGGATGAAAGACTAAAAGTGCTACGCATACCACAAGAGAAAAAATTGCTACTATCGCGACAATAAACAGCTGATTATTGGCAGTCTTTTTAGATACGTCTGTTGTAACCCCTTTGCTATCTTGTACAGGATCTGCTGACTTTACAGCAGGACGCAGTAGAGTAGCTTGCTCTTGTTGAAGTCGATGCGTAACGTTATCTCCAATGTCTAACGTCTCACCTGTCAGGAAATCATGGTCAAGCGAGTCCATCGCTTTTTGTACGTCAGTATTTTCTGGTACTTCAACGTCATTTTCGCGGGCACTCAACGTCTGTCTCCTTTATTCCCATCAGTCAAACTTCATAGATACTATTTTCACACACATAGGTTTTATCTATCAACACACAGCAAATAACGTTTTCTATGTAATCGAAAGACTTCTAAGAACAGAGCGCATTACCTGAATAAAAAGTAAATTTAGGGCGGATTTTCTCGTTTGAATCCGCCCTAAAAATCTTAACCTACTAAATTTTAATAAACACTAAATACGAGCAACAGCCTTAATCTCAACCTTTGCACCCTTTGGAAGTGCGACCACCTGGAATGCTGCGCGTGCAGGATAAGGATCTGCAAAGAACTCAGCATAAACCTCGTTCATTGCACCAAACTCATTGATATCGGAAAGTAAAACCGTAGTCTCAACAACATCATCCATGGAAGCACCAGCTGCCTCGAGGATATTTTTAATGTTAGTTAGACTCTGACGGGTCTGAGACTTAATATCCTCACCTGCAAATTCACCAGTTGCAGGATCAACAGGAAGCTGACCAGACACGTTAATGGAACCGTTTGCAGAAACAGCAGCAGAGTAAGGACCTACTGCAGCTGGAGCCTTATCAGTAACGATAGCTTTCTTTGACATATTATTCTCCTTCTTTCCTATTTGTGTTTGTTTTCACAAACAGCAAAACCAATCAAAGACTATTTAAAGAGCCTTTGAATATTACCCTTACTTTACCGTTTGACGTATGCGCCTGGTTTTACACCAGTAGGCTCACCATCAACCACCACCAACTCTCCGTTTACAAAAACATATGCTGGACGTCCGTGAATCTCAAAGCCTTCATAGGGCGTATAGTCAACATTTTGATGCTGGTTCTTCTCGCTGATGGCCCACGTCACACTTGGATCCCATACCGTCACGTCAGCATCTGAGCCAACACGCAGGACACCCTTGCGCGGATACATACCAAAGACACGAGCGGGTCCCTCACTCATGAGACGAGCAAAGTCTTGGACGCCCAAGCGATTCTCAAACGAGGTCATGATAAGACCGGGTCGATGTTCTACACCGGGGCCGCCGTTGGGAATATGCGTGAAGTCGTCAATGCCGCGATCTTTTTGACCATGAAGATTAAAACTACAATGATCGGTAGCAATGGTATCAATCTCACCATCACATACGGCTCGACGCAAAACCTCAATGTCGTGCGGCTTGCGCAAAGGTGGACTCATAACGTACTTAGCACCTTCAAAGTCGCTCTCAAGATAATGTGAATCGTCCAGCAACAGATACTGAGGACAGGTCTCAACGTCCATCTTCACTTTGCCGCGTGCCTTGGCCGCACGAACCGCCTCAAGACCAAGAGCGCTGGACAGATGAACAATGTTGATACGAGCATCAGCAAGCTCTGCAAGATAACACAGACGAGAAATTGCCTCTGCTTCACAAGCTGCAGGACGACTCATAGGATGACCCTCAGGACCAGTAATACCAGCTGCGAGCATACGTCTTTGCAGCTCATTTACAAGAGTGCCATTCTCGCAGTGAACGCACAGGACACCGTCAATATCGCGGATATATTCAAGCACCTCAAGCGTCTGGGCGTCATCTAAACGCAGATGATCGTAGGCAAAGTAGGTCTTAAATGACATAACACCTGCATCACGCATAGCCTGCATATCTGCTTTAGTTTGTTCATTCCAATCAGCAATGGCCATATGAAATGCATAGTTAGCAGTACAGGTACCATCTGCACGTTTATGCCACTCATCAAGCGCTTCGGGCAGCGTCATGCCTTTGTCTTGTGTGGCATAATCCACAATAGTGGTGGTACCGCCGCAAGCAGCAGCACAAGTTCCTGTCTCAAAGCTATCTGCTGTCCAGTCCATACCTGTCCAGCATTGCATGTGCGTATGAGCGTCAATAAAACCAGGGAATACGTATTTACCCGTAACATTGATAACGTTGTCATCTGTACGCGCCTCGTACGTACCTCCCACCTGGATGATTTTTGTACCATCGAGCACTAAGTCTCCATAGAAAACGCCCTCAGGCAACACAAGGAAACCATTCTTTAATACGTTCATCAGTCAACTCCCAATCTCTCGGTCGTCAAACCGTTTATAGATGCCGAATGTAAATAATTCAAATCAGACGGAGTATCTACATCTAAAAGTTCTTGTTCGCATTGTGCCTCTACAAGTGCAGCAGAAGCTTGGTACTCAGGACATAATAAAAATACTCCAGAACCGCCCTTATCGCCTTGTACTCTGCACAGCATATCAAACAATGCGCTTGGAAAAACTATGGGGCTACCTGGTACTCCATGCCAAGATAGACGAGAAACCACTTCTGGATGTTCTTCAAAACTAGCTATAAGAGCGCATAAACTATCTGCACGTACACACGGTTGATCTCCCTGTAAAAACAGAGCACCATCCCATGAGTTCTCACCAAGACCATCTTTTTGTACCTCAAGCATTGCTCGACGTACTGTGTCACTTTGAAGGGTACCTGAGTGCGTTACAGCGCGAACCTTGAGCTTGTTACACAGTACAAGAATAGGTTCATGAAACGGATCGTCAATTGTTACCACTATGGGCTCTAGTCCTGCTGTTTGAGCCGTTTCTATAACATGTTGAATCAGTGGCTTGCCCATAAACGGTGCCATAAGCTTATTGGATCCAAAGCGAGTAGAAGCACCGGAAGCCATGACTATACACCCAATGTGTGACATAGCATGGCCTCCTTCCTTAGTTCTTAAATTACAGTAAGTAATACCCATAGGGTATTACAGACGGCTACTATCCGCGTATCACAGTGCCGGTTTTTCCAGCAATTCCATCAGCAGCCTTATCCAGCAAAGTAATAAGTGATGTACGTCCTTCGCCGGATTGTGCAAACTGCAAAGCAGCCTGTACCTTGGGCAACATAGAACCAGGAGCAAATTCGCCGGCTTCAATATAAGCTTGTGCACTCTCAGGTGTAAGCTCAGAGAGGTCTTCCTGTTCAGGAGTACCAAAATGAATAGCAACCTTCTCGACAGCCGTTAAAATAATGAGTGCATCCGCATTAACCTGCTCCGCAAGACGAGCTGCTGCAAAATCCTTATCAATAACAGCTGCAGCACCCTTAAGATGATTGCCCTCAGTAATAAATACTGGAATACCGCCACCACCACAAGCAATAACAACATTGCCCGTCTCAATAAGTGAACGAATGGTATCAAGCTCAACAATAGCAACAGGCTGAGGAGATGCAACTACACGACGGTATCCTCGACCAGCGTCCTCGACAACGTTATATCCACGCTCAGCTACCATCTTTTTAGCTTCTTCTTCTGTCATAAAAGAACCAATGGGCTTGGTAGGATTTTTAAATGCTGGATCATTTTTATCAACTTCAACTTGCGTTAGAACAGTGGCTGCATTTTTCTTAATGCCGCGGTTAAGCATTTCTTCACGAAGCGCATTCTGAAGATCGTAGCCAATATATCCCTGGCTCATGGCAACACATACAGAAAGTGGGCAAGGAATATATTTCTCTGGATCAGAACGATTAAGCTGCGTCATAGCCTCTTGGATCATGCCAACTTGTGGGCCGTTACCGTGGGCGATAATAACTTCATTACCTTGCTCAATTAAATCAACAATTGCCTTAGCAGTGTGCTTTACTGCAATCATCTGCTTAGGTAAATTTTTGCCAAGAGCATTACCGCCCAAAGCAATTACAATACGCTTTCCCATAGTCCCCTCCCAGGGCTTACATTACGATCTTTAACATTTTTAACAGGTTCTCTTACTCTTTACTAAACTTGTTAAAAACAAAAAAGGGTCTGCATGAGAGCTTGTCTCCACGCAGACCCAATGTATATAAATATTACTTATGCCTGGAACCAGCGAGGAGTATCTCCCTGCTCAAGAGCTTTAAGCGTTGCAATTGGATCTTTTGCCTTCTGCAAGAAAATCATTGCTGCAATAGCATATGGCTTATAAGAAGCCTCTTTATAGAGACCATCACGGTGATAATCAAAGACCTCATTTTCAACTTCACCGTGCTCACAAGATACACCATTAATGTCTGCAGGCAGTGGATGCATATAGATGGTATCCATACCATGAGCAGTCTTTGCCATAAGATCAGTTGTGCAGCACCAATCCTTATGAGTAGCATTCTGAGCAAGAAGCTCTTTCTCCAGAGCGTCGATTCCAGCGTCATCGCCTGCAGCATAAAGATTAGTACGCTTCTCCATAGCAGCATAAGGTGCCCAGCTCTTAGGAATTACAATGTCAGCGCCCTCAAAAGCCTCTGCCATGTTGTAGGTCTTCTTAAAGGTTGCTCCAGACTCAGCTGCAAACTTACCAGCAACATCAACAAGCTCAGGCATGAGATCGTATCCCTCAGGATGAGCTAATGTAACATCCATGCCAAAACGAGGAAGCAGAGTAATAAGAGACTGTGGGCAAGATAAAGGCTTACCATATGAAGGAGAATAAGCCCAAGTAACAGCAACTTTCTTACCACGGAGATTCTCAAGGCCACCAAACTCATTGATAAGATAGAGGATGTCAGCAGTAGACTGAGTTGGGTGATCCATATCAGACTGAAGAGATACCAGTGTTGGACGATGATCTAAAACGCCATCCTCGTAAGCCTGCTTGACGGAAGCAGAAACCTCACGCATATAAGCGTCGCCCTTACCAATGAACTTATCGTCACGAATACCAATGACATCAGCCATGAATGAAATCATAGTTGCAGTCTCACGGACAGTCTCGCCGTGAGCAATCTGAGACTTACCCTCATCAAGATCCATCAACTGAAGACCAAGAAGGTTAGAGCCAGATGCAAAGGAAAAACGAGTACGAGTTGAGTTATCACGGAAAAGTGAGACAGCAAGACCAGACTCAAAAAGACGTGTAGAAATGTTACGCTCACGTAAGTTGCGTAGAGCATCTGCTACTGCATAGAGAGCCTGAAGCTCATCGGTTGACTTCTCCCATGTCAAAAGGAAATCCTCGTTATACATCTTGGAGAAATCAAGTTTTGCAAGCTTGTCAAGATACGGCTGAATGGTAGTTGCCATGGTACATCCTCTCGTTTAAATAACCGCTTATATACTAATTACCAAAAACCATTTACTTAATGTTGTTATCGGTGAGACTTGCACGGAATTCAGTTGCATCTTCAGTTACTGCAGAAGCGTCATACAGGTTGAGAGCTGCAACATATAGTGCTGCACAGGTAGGAAGATCCTGCTTGAATGTAATCTCATTTGGAGCGTGTGCCTGAGACTCAGCACCTGGTCCAAAGCCAACGCAAGGAATACCATAACGACCCTGGATAGAAACGCAATTTGTGGAGAAGGTCCACTTATCGCATAGAGGACGACCTTCACGAGTTGCCATGGACTTCTCGCAACCAATACGCTTATCGCCAAAGAGTGCCTTGTGAGCATCAACAAGTGCTTTGACGTGTGGAGCAGACTCTTTGTTGATCCATGTTGGGAAGTAAGACTCAGTCTCATAGACCTCGCCAGTCCAAGAAGGACGGTCATACATGTACATGGAGACCTTGACGTCGTCACCATACTTCTTGACGGAAGGAAGCTCCTCAATCTCTTTGAGGCAGCTCTTATAGGTCTCACCAGCGGTCATACGACGGTCAATGGAGATTGCACAAGAGTCTGCAACAGCGCAGCGAGAAGGGCTTGTGAAGTAAATCTGAGAAACGGTGCAGGTACCACGGCCGAGGAAGCGAGCATCCTCATAATGATCAGGGTTGTACTTAGGATCAAGCATCTTAACAAGGCCGCGAATAGCAGTGGATTCATCAGCACTATTATTGTTAAGTGCACGAACGTCATTAATGATGTCAGCCATCTTATAAATTGCGTTGTCACCACGCTCAGGAGCTGAACCGTGGCAGGAAACGCCCTTGACGTCAACACGGATCTCCATACGGCCACGGTGACCACGATAAATACCACCATCAGTAGGCTCGGTTGAGATTACAAACTCTGGCTTAATCTTGTCAACATTGTAGATGTACTGCCAGCACATACCGTCGCAGTCCTCTTCCTGGACAGTACCAACAACCATAACCTTGTAGCCCTCAGGAATAAGATTCATATCCTTCATAATCTTTGCAGCATATACGCCTGAACAGACGCCGCCCTCCTGGTCAGAGCCACCACGACCACCAATGAGCTGATCGTCCTCAAAGCCCTCATAAGGATCAAAATCCCAGTTGTCACGATTACCAATACCAACGGTATCAATGTGACCGTCGATTGCGATGATTTTATCGCCAGTACCCATAAAGCCCATAACGTTGCCAAGGCCGTCAACTTTTACCTCATCAAAGCCAAGCTTCTCCATCTCAGCTTTAATGCATGCGACAACCTCGCCCTCTTCTGAAGACTCACTAGGGTGTGAAATCATTGCGCGCAGAAACGCGGTCATATCTTTTGAATACTTATTTGCTGCATCCTTAATTGCGCCGTAATCCAAGTCTTTCATACATCCTCCTTTATTAGGATAAAACTGGACGTCTTGATCCTTTTGTAACCTTACAAACAGTTGAGAATAAAATCCCAAACTGTACCAGTACCCTCGTAATACAAACCATTTTTTTGCTTACCAAACTTTTTGTTTGGTACTATCTATTAAATCACTTGTAGAAGACATTGCAAGCAGTAAACGCTTACTTTTTTATTTTCTCGGCAAGCGGTTTTATTGTTACTAATTCTCTTTTTTACTTGACGTCATCTGTTGACTGCCATGCACCATCCCATACAATCTCTTCATAACGCACAGGATCAGTGTCTCCTTCTGTAGAGAACAAAAGAACCTTTGAATCTGTTGTAAGATCAAGCGCATCACGAAGCTCTTTGTATGTAGGGTCTGTCATAAGAGTAGAAATAACACCCATACCAACAGCACCAGACTCACCGGAAACAACGGAAGGGTCTCCCTTAACAGGAGCAGCGAGCATACGCATACCCTTTGCCGAAACCCAATCAGGACAAGAAATAAAAGCCGTCGCATGATTGCGTAAAATATCCCAACCAATGGTATTTGGCTCACCACAGGCAAGACCAGCCATAATAGTAATCAAATCTCCACCAACAATACGAGGCTCGCCATCTGCTGCAAGCGCTCCCTTATACAGACAGTCTGCAGCTCCTGCCTCCATAATGACAAACTTAGGAGGATTTGAAGGGAATAAATTAGTAAAGTAGCCCACCATGGCAGATGCCAAAGATCCAACGCCCGCTTGTATAAATACATGTGTTGGACGGTTTACCTCAAGCTCACGTAGCTGTTCTGCTGCCTCATAGGCCATAGTACCGTAACCCTGCATAATCCAGGATGGAATCTTCTCATAACCATCCCAAGCGGTGTCCTGTACGATTACTGCATGCTCAGTCTCTTCTGCTTCTTTTGCTGCGAGACGAACACAGTCATCGTAATTAAGCTCTTCAATGGTTACTTGTGCCCCCTCTTTTGCAATATTATCAAAACGAGTTTTTGTAGAACCTTTAGGCATATGAACAACAGCTTTTTGACCAAGACGATTTGCTGCCCAGGCCACACCACGACCATGGTTGCCATCGGTTGCAGTAAAGAAAGTTGCCTGTCCAAAGTCTTTCTGCAATTGCTTTGAAGTCAGATACTCAAAGTCGCAATCAGAAACATCTTTTCCTGTTTCATCAGCAATATAGCGAGCCATAGCAAATGAACCACCCAGGACTTTAAATGCATTAAGTCCAAAGCGATACGACTCATCTTTTACGTATAATCCACCAAGACCTAAATTAGAGGCCATACCCTCAAGATTTGCCAAAGGTGTCACAGCATATTGAGGAAAGCTTTTATGAAATGCGCGAGCCTTCTTAACATTTTCAAGTGACATGACCTGAAGATTTCTGTCTTCACTCTGAGGCATCTTATTAAGTACCCACTTCATTTCCGGCTGCATGTTGTTGACCCCTTTTCCACGTGTTTTTGTTTGCTAACGTATCTTTAATAGTAGACCACTTTTCTGCTAAATCAGACTAAAAGTTAGTAAACCTAACAAAAAGTTTTCTACCTTTTGTGCCTATCTATAAAAGCAAAACAACTGCCAGCAGCTTATTGCTACCGACAGTTGTTCTTTAACATAAGGAATACATACTATCCTTACTTCTTGGCCTTAGATTTAGTGTAATACGTATCTTCCATAGGAAGCTTAGTACGCATCACATGATCAAAAGCATAATATGCATTTGCTACTGCAGGAGCAGTTGGGATTGTTGAAATCTCACCAATGCCTTTTCCTCCGTAAGCAACAGGGAGTAAATGCTCCTTCTCGACATAAATTGCCTCAATATGAGGAATATCAGGAGCATGGAAGAGACCTAGAGTAGCAAACTTTGACTTTGGCACACAATCCTGAAGCTTGTAGTTTTCTGTTGTGGCATAGCCGAGCGACATCAACACGCCACCCTCAATTTGACCTTGGATTGCAATAGGGTTAATGACCTTGCCAGAATCATGCGCGGCATATACATCAGTAACCTTGCCCTCATCGTCTAAAACCACGCATGTTGTAGCAAAGGCATAACAAATGTGACTCTTTGGATTAGGCTTGTCAGCACCAAGTTTGTCGGTTGGCTCAAAGTAAACATAACGGAACTCATGACCTTCAAGCTTCTTCAGGCCTGCAACTGGATCCTTTGGATGAATACCCGCACCAGCAACCAATGCTTTACCATCTGCGTATCCAACACCCTCATAAGGACGACCATCAGAGTACACAATAGTCTTTCCGTCACCGTGCGCCTCAACGGGCTCAGACGATACTTCCTTGCCAGCCTCAATATCCAAAAGCGCGTCACGCAGCAAAAACGCCACGCCACGAACAGCCTCTCCGGTAACAACCGTTTGACGGGAGCCAGATGTAGTACCTGAGTCAGGCGCATTTTCTGTAGAGCACTCACCGTTAACGATAACTGACTTTGGAAGGCCGATAGCCTCTGCTACATCCTGCAAAAAGACTGTATTACAACCCTGTCCGATATCTGAGGTAGCAGAATAAACAACGACTTTTCCGTCTTCAATACGAATATTTGCGCGACCTGCGTCAGGCAGACCAACGCCAACACCAGAGTTTTTCATAGCGCAGGCAAGACCAGCACGTCCCTTATGGGCTTCATATACATCTTTAACTGCAAGAAGCGTTTCTTTAAGTGCCGTTGACTGATCACAGATCTGACCATTAGGAAGTACATCTCCAGGAGCAACTGCATTTCTCCAGCGCATCTCCCATGGACTTATGCCGACCTTCTCGGCGAGAAGATCCATGAGCTCCTCAAGAGCAAACTCAGTCTGGCAAACTCCAAAGCCACGGAATGCACCAGCAGGTGGATTATCAGTATAGTATCCATAACCACGAATATCAGTATTTTGATACTTATACGGACCAACAGCGTGTGTACATGCGCGCTCGAGAACTGGTCCACAAAGTGATGCATATGCTCCTGTATCAAAATAAATATCGCAATCAAGAGCAGTAAGGTGACCTTCAGCATCGCAGCCGAGTGTAAAATCTGCCTCCATAGCATGACGTTTTGGATGGAAGATAAGCGACTCGTTACGAGTAAACTTACACTTAACCGTACGCTTAAAAATGTAAGCAGCCAATGCAGAAATATGCTGGACGCTTACATCTTCTTTTCCACCAAATCCGCCGCCTACCAGCATGGTTTCTACAACTACTTTATCAGGAGTTTCATCCCATCCAAACATGTGGGCAACTTCTTTACGAGTGTCGTAGGCACCTTGATCGGTAGAAAGAATCTTTACACCATCTTTATAGGGGAACGCAACAGCACATTCAGGCTCAAGGAATGCATGCTCAGTAAAAGGTGTCGAGAAATGCTTAGTGATAATGTGGGCAGAATTTTTAAGTGCATCCTGAACATTACCACGCGTAATATGACGGCTCTGGCAAAGATTACTTTCTGCTTCTGTATGTACAAGAGGAGCACCTTCAGCAGCAGCCTCTTCAATATTACGCACAATAGGAAGCTCTTCATACTCAACTTTTACGAGTTTTTTGGCCGCTTCAAGAGTCTCTTCATCCTCTGCGACTACCATGCAAAGTGCATCGCCCAAATAACGTGTATTTGAACCTTCAGGGATAAATACATCCCAATCCTGCTGAATGTGGCCAACTTTATTTACAGGTACGTCTTCAGCTTTCAAGACTCCAACAACACCTGGTAGAGCCTCTGCCTCTGTTGTATCAATTTTTACCACACGTGCACGAGGATACTTAGATCGTACGCACGAACCATATGCCATATCTGGGAAATCAACATTGGTTACATCATCAGGATATTTACCATATCCAAGTACCTTTGCACGAACATCAACACGGAATGCTTTTGAACCAACACCGTAATTATCGCCACGCTCTAGGTCTGGATCAATTTGCTCTTCTCCACGAAGAATACGTGCGGCTTTTAAGATACCTTCAATAATTTTCTTATATCCAGTGCATCGACAAATATTATTTTTAATTGCTTCTTTAACTTCTGCTTCAGTTGGATTAGGGTTTCGACGAATTAATGCTGCGCCACTCATTACCATGCCAGGGATACAAAAACCACACTGAACAGCTCCAACTGCACCAAAAGCGTACACAAAAGCCTCTTGCTCTTCATGAGAAAGGCCTTCTACGGTTTCAATTACTTTTCCCTGTGCGCGTTTAGTATTCATGATGCAACCACGAGTAGCCACGCCATCAATAACGACCGTACAGGTGCCACAAGCGCCTTGAGAACAACCATCTTTTACCGATAAAAGATGTAAATCATCTCGAAGAAAACGAAGCAACGATTTATTTTTTGTAGTAGTAATTGTTTCTCCGTTTACCGTAAAGGTATACTCTTCTACTTCTTCGGCCATTTTCACTCCTTACGTGTCTGGGAGAATGTTGTGTGTCGTACCCCAAACCCGCTAACTGAACATTTTTGTCATGCATTACAAATCTATAATTTTTATCGCTTTAATCTATAGCTTTAAATTACTCCCCTCTCTTTTTAGCGTAGACGGTTGGTAAAACTTTTACCAACCGTCACACGACTATAAACTACGCACCTATAAGATAGCTGTACGAATCACGTACCGTGACAATCATCTTGCGGATATTTTCTGGAAGACCACAAGCTTCATCATCAACGTTATAAATTGCTGTACTGCCATCAAGACGTACTAAGAAACCGTCTTCAGTTGGAAGGAAGCCTTCATTCTCAGAATTGTCAAAGTCTTCACGACTCCAGAATGCAGTGAACTTATCCTTGTAAGGGCGTCCTTCAGAGTATGGGCAGAACACGGCACAGTTACCGCACTCATTACACATACCATCAACGTGAATAATCTGCTGCTGTTGAACACCAGGAACCTTAATAGCAACATTGGCACGGTTCGGACATACCTCAACGCATGCTTCACATACCGAAGGACAAGAAAGACAACGTGACTGCTCGCACGCATCAGTATCACCGCAAAGCTGTCCACGCTTACCAAAAATCTTAGCGACGTCTTCCTCAAGGTTGGAAAGTTCCTTGCTTGAGAAATTGAAATCTGCAATGGCAACGGCTACGGTCATAGCGTCTGCAATACCTTTGACAACGGTTGCTGGACCACGACGTCCATCACCAACTGCATAGACGTGCGCAAGAGAAGTCTGAAGATTATTGTCCACAACTGGACGGCCCTTCTCGTCAAGGGTAATGCCAGAGGTGGTATAAAGATTGGGCTCAATCTGCTCACCAACTGCTGTAATAACAGCGGTTGCAGGAATTGTAACGAACTCGCCTGTTCCCTCAGGACGACGACGACCAGACTCATCAGGAGCGCCAAGTTTCATTACCTCGCAGGTAAGCTGATTATTGGCCAAATCTCCTGGGGCGAGAAGTTCCATGAACTCCACGCCGTCATCAATGGCCATCTGCAGCTCTTCCTCATCAGCAGGCATATAGCGCTTGGTACGACGATATACCAGACGTACATTTTGTACACCAGCAACACGCTTTGCCGCACGAGCCACATCCATAGCAGTATTACCAGCACCGATAACAACTACGTCAGTACCAAGGTTAACGGACTCAGGTGTACGCTTAAACTCCTCGAGGAACTCAAGAGCATCCAGAGCCTCACCGGACTTCAAGGTCTTACGACCAGGAGCCCATGCACCAATTGCTACTACAACGTCGGTATAACCCTCAGAAAGCAGAGTATTTACATCTGCAACCTCAACGCCTGTCTTAAAGGTTGCACCATATGCCTGGCACAGCTTGACATCATTATCGATAGCTTCCTCAGAAATACGGAAACCAGGAATAACGTGACGAACAATACCACCAAGCTTATTGGTACGCTCAAAGACAACTACTTCAATACCTGCGCGTGATAAGAAAGATGCCGCCGAAAGACCAGCGGGGCCGCCGCCGATAATAGCAACCTTCTTATCCTTAACCACACCACGAGAGGCAAGCGTTGGGAGGACTTCCATAAGGCCGTTCTCTGCGGCGGTAAGTTTGCAGCTACGAATATGAACATGCTCATCAACGTAATTACGCATACAGGAATTTGTGCAGGTGTGAGGACAAATAGTACCGGTAATAAAAGGAAGGGCATTGCGCTCAAGAATGATGTGTAAGGCGTCAGCATAACGGCCTTCATCTACTGCCTTAAGGTATCCTGGAATGTCCTGATGAATTGGACAAGAATCACGGCATGGCGCAATAAAGCAGTCAGTCAGCGGAAGTGCCCCGCGTACGTGACGATCAGGTTGTGGCTTAATCTCTTTGTGATAACGTGCATTTTTGAGCGAACTTTCAAGCAACGCAGATACCTTTGCCACATCAACGCCAGAAAATGCTTCCGTATTTTCATCTGCAAAGAGTCCAGCAATCTGCGTCATACGCTCATAGCCACCAGGCTTCAAAATGGTAGTTGCCATGGTAACAGGCCAAATACCTGTATCAACAAGATCTTTAATATTGTTGTAGTCTGCGCCGCCAGAGTACGAAATACGTAGTTTGCCATCAAACTGCTCAGAAAGACGCTTAGCAAGTGAAAGCGACAAGGTCCAAAGAGAACGACCAGACATATACATTTCTTCGCTTGGCAACTCGCCACGAGTAACATCTACTGGGAAGGTATTGGTAAGTTTGACACCAAACTCAACACCCTTTTCTGCACACAGTTTCATAAGACGCTCAAGCATAGGAACTGCGTCAGCCCACTGCAAATCTTCCAGGAAGTGATGATCATCAAAGGCAATGTAGTCAAATCCTAAAGAATCCAGCGTTTTACGTGCATACTCATATCCCAAAAGTGTTGGATTGCACTTAATAAAGGTATTGAGGTGCTTCTCGGTAATGAGATAGGAAGCAATTCGCTCAATCTCATCTGGAGGACAACCATGCAGAGTTGACTCTGTAATAGAATCTGAAATACGAGAAGGAATGGAATCAATAAATGCCTCGTCAACATTGTGGAAGCGATTAATGTTAGCTTTTGCCCATGCAATTGCCTCCTTAAATACAGGAGTCTCAGAGGCATCCTTCATGTCATTTATATATTTATCTACCTTAGGAGTTTTAATTCCTTCAAGGTCATAACCAACGGACATGTTAAAGACAAAGCCATCAGCATCTCCCAAACCAAGCTCTTGGGAAAGAATATGGCAAATAACCCATGCCTTGACATACTCATCAAATGCCTGAGGTACGGTTAACTCCGTAGACCACTCGCAGTTGTATCCCTCATCGGATGCCAAAATACAAGGCTTATTAACGCAAGCTGAAAGCTCTTCTCCATCCATTTTCTGAACTGTTTTAAGCTCAAAGAAACGAGCACCGGTAACATATGATGCTACGATATTCTGTGCAAGCTGTGTATTGGGGCCCGCTGCAGGACCAAATGGGGTCTCAATTTTCTCGTTAAAAATAGGACGAGCAGCTCCAGCTGTCTTGGCAAATGCATGAATTCCAAAGATAGTCTTCTGATTTTCGTACTCATCTAAAATCCAATTCACCAGATGGTCGAATTTCATGGGACGCATAATGTCGCTCATTTTGGTTCCTCTCCTTTTAACCAATGTGAGTTATAGTCCCCGCACTTATGGCGTCCGCGGGCGACGCCTGATTTACGCATATGCGCAAGACGAGAAGAACTTTCAAAGTTCTTCTCGTCATAACAACTTAATACTGGCGGCCGTTGAGCTCTCCCCAAAGCTTCTTAGCCTCAACCATAGTCCAAGCGTTAATCTTGTCCTCATCAAACGCAACAAATTCGCGGTCCTTATAGAGAACCTTACCGTTGACAATAGTAGTGCGGCAGTTCTTACCCTCAAAGCCAAAGAGCATGTGACCGTCGATGTTCTCGTCAGAGAACGGCGTGAACGGTTTGTAATCAAAGATTGCAATGTCAGCAGCAGCACCAGATGCAAGCTTACCTAAAGGCTTGCCATTAGACTTTGTTGAGAAGTACTTCTCGGCCATCTTGACATTGTTCTTGAAGAGCATGGTCATAGCTTCAACCCAACCAACATTTGGCATACAAGCATTATGACGCTGCATAGGTAAGAAGACCTTCAGCGATTCAAGCATATCGTGCGTATACGCATCGGTGCCCATGCATACATCAATACCACGCTTGAAGAACTCGAGTACCGGCGCACACCCAACCGCATTACCCATATTGGACTCAGGATTGTTAACAATGCTGGTATGAGTATGAGCAAGGATGTCCATATCAGCAGGAGTTACGTGGATGCAGTGGCCAAGCATGGTCTTCTCGCCCAAAAGACCATGATCAAGCAGGCGATGTACCGCAGTGGTTCCGTGATTAAGAGCAGAATCATATACATCATCCATGCCCTCGCAAACGTGAATATGGAAGCCGGTAAGACCGTTGTTGGCCTCAACCATCTTATCCAGCGTCTCATCAGAAAGCGTAAAGAGGGCGTGTCCACCAAACATAGCGGCAATCATATCGTCATCTTCATCTGCAGCCCATTTAGCAAAGGCAGCATTTTCAGCGATAGACTCATCACGCTTGACCTCTCCATCACGATCAGATGTCTCATAGCAAAGGCAAGCACGAATACCAAGCTCTTTTGCGACGTCTTTGATAGCAAAGAGTGAATCAGGAATCTCACAGAAACTTGCATGGTGATCAAAGATAGTAGTAACACCATCTCGCAGTGAATCAAGGATAGTTGCGTAAGCGCAAGCGCGAGTTCCATCAAGCGTCAGATGACGGTCGATGTTCCACCACTGCTGCTCAAGATTTTCAAGGAAGTTGTGAGGGTTACAGTCTTTGATAGCAAGACCACGTGCCAAGCCAGAATAGATATGAGTATGGCAGTTAATAAGACCTGGCATAATGACGCCGCCATGCGCGTCAAGCTTTTCTGCATCGGGATAGGCGGCTTCAAGTTTCGCACGCGTATCAACGGCAACAATCTTCTGACCTTCAATTGCTACGGCACCATCTTCAATGTACGGATGAGCTTCGTCGCGCGTAATAACACGACCGTTCACAATAAGCAGCATAGGAACTCCTTGCCACGTGCCGCAGATCAGCTACGGCGAATAAAATGACGGATGTGCCCTCTCCGACACCCCGTTCGGACATATATTAAAGAGAGCCCGACTTCTCTTTTGTGCAAAAACCAAAACAAACAATTTGTTTTATATTCTAATTTTTTATTTGGTTTATATTCTCATAAATTTTGTCAAAACAACTAACTTATCGGTGTACGGTCGAATCTTGACGTAAACGGTTTCTTGCCACATTAACCAATACCTATACATAGTGTCCTATTCCTGCATAAACAAAACCTGTTAGGGTAGAATTGTTTAAAATAATTTTGAAACTAATTTTCATACTTGGAGTACATCACTATGGACATGCAGCAGATTGATTTTTTAAAACGTCTTGCACAGGGTATTGCTCTAGAATTTGGCTCAAACTGTGAAGTTGTTGTTCATGATCTTCAGAGTAAAGATCCTGCTCATACCATAGTTGCTATTGAGAATGGTCATATAACAGGAAGAAGTATCGGAGATGGCCCTTCAAACGTAGTACTCAAAGCACTCCATTCAAATCCAGAAAAGCTTCATGACTCTCCCTCTTATCTCACCAAAACAGAAGACGGCAAGATACTCAAATCAACAACTATTTACCTACGTGATGAGAAACACAAACCAATCGCAATTTTTGCTATTAACTACGACATTGCACTTTTCTCTGCAATGGAAGAATCCTTACGTGGTCTCATTACTCCCAGCAATTCATCTGAAGACACTCCGCAGACCATTCCACATAACGTAACCGATCTTCTCGATGAGCTTATTGATCAAAGCGTACGCATGGTTGGGCGTCCTGTTGCTCTTATGACAAAAGATGACAAAATCAAAGCAATCCGTTTTCTTAATGATTCTGGAGCATTTCTTATTACCAAATCAGGTCAAAAAGTCTGTTCCTATTTTGGCATTTCAAAGTACACTCTTTACAGCTATCTTGACGAGGCAAAAAATCAAAATTTATAGTTGTAGGTAACATATCGTCAACAATAAAACCTCCCATTTCCTATTATCTAAGAAATGGGAGGTAATCTTTAAAACGAAGGTGAGAAACTAAGGTAAATCCTCACTACTCAGACTTATAGTCTGTTTTATACGCCTTAACAGAACCTGGCTTATGCTCAACTGCAGGTACACCTGTCGCAGCTGATTTATACAATGCTCCAACTGCTTCTTCCTGTACCTCTGCGGCTCCCTCAACTGCTTTCACAACTTCCTTATCAGGTCCACCCTTAGGAAGAACAAGATTAAGAATAATGGCAGAAAGTGCTGCAACAACAATAGCAGAATGTCCAAATACCTCATTAATAAACGCAGGCATTCCAGGGCCTGCAAGAGAGTTAGACGTCATGGTAATACCCATACCTAACGCAAGAGACAAACCTGCAATAGTTGCTCTACGAGGAGTAAGGCCATCTTTAGAAAGAATGCGAATACCAGTCATTGAAATAGTACCGAATACGTTAATAGTAGCTCCGCCAATAACAGGTTGAGGAATACCTGAAAGAATTGCCGCTAACTTTGGCGCCAAACCAGCTACCAAAAGGATTGCACCTGCAACCGCAAAAACACGACGATTAATAACACGAGTTTGTGTCACGATACCAACATTTTGACCATATGTTGAAGTTGGAAATGCTCCAAAGAAAGCGCCAACCATAGTCATAACACCCTGAGAAACAAGACCACCAGTAAGCTCTGTATCGGTGGGTTCACGATCCATACCGCCTACCGTTGCACCAGTCATGTTACCAACAGCCTCAAGTGCAGCAACAATAAAGACAATAGTTACCGAAGCAATTGTTGCTGGAACAAATTCAAGTGCAAAAGGCATAAAGTGAGGAAGCTCAACCCAAGAAGCATTGACTACAGAGTCGTAGTTAATCATGCCAAAAGGAATGGAAACAACATAACCTACGAGCATGCCAAAAAGTAAAGATCCGAGCTTGAAAACACCTTTAGCAAAATTACTGAAGTAAATACATGCAGCAAGAGTAATAAGAGCAACAATCCAGTTTTGAGGAGCACCAAAGTTTGCTGAGCTCTTACCACCGGCCATATATCCAATAGCAACGCTATATAGAGAAAGACCAATGCAAAGTACTACGGTACCTGTTACAACATTAGGGAATAACACACGAATCTTCTTAAAGAAGAAACCAAACAAAACAGCAACGATACCACCGATAAGTTCAGCTCCAAGAATGGCCCCAATTCCATTAGCAGCGCCAATAGCTTGCAGGGTAGGTACGTAGGCAAAACTTGTGCCCATAATTATCGGTAACCCTGCACCAAACTTGCCGAAGAGTGGATATGCCTGCAAAATAGTAACTAATCCAGACATTACTAACGAAACCTGAATAAGCAGTGTTTTATCCGCTGGGGCAAGATTGCAAACACCCGCAATAATAATTGCAGGTGTAATGATGCCCACTACAGCTGCAACTACATGCTGTAATGAAAGTGGAATAAGCTCGCCAACAGACGGTACCCCATCCCATTGAAACAAAATGGATTTCTTTGAATCCGCCATAGTGCCCTCTCTCACTTGTGGTTTTTTTATATTCTGTGGCTAACCTACACACCACAACCTACTTAAACAAACATCGCTACTACAAAATCTAATGAAAAGTTTTGTAACCTAACTATTATTTAGACATAGATAGAGTAATCTTTTTTATACAAGTAGCAACCCTTTTTCGGTAATCGGTTAAATTTGAGAGATGAACAGTATGTCAAGCAGAACTAATTTTGACGCATCCAAACTTCCTAACAACCTACCAGAAGTTGCAAAAATGACAGCACAACTTGTTGCTCTTAAAAGTACTGATCCTGGTTCTTATGAAGAAGAAATTGAAACATTTATTAAAGCGTGGATTGTTGACTCGTGTTCTTTTTCACTACCAAACAAAAAAGAACTATTCCCCTTTATTCAAGAAATTGAGGTTTTTCCTCATAGACGTTGTCTTAGGGCAACAATCCCCAGTGCTACCACATCATTTGATTCCTCTACACTCCCCCCATCAGACCTGACATTTATCTGCCATATGGATACCGTAACTGATGGCGATGGCTGGGACTCTAAAACACCTGCATTCAATCCCGTATATAAAGATGGACTGCTGTATGGACGAGGCTCATGTGATATGAAAGGGGGACTTGCCTGTGCACTTCTCGCCTTTAGAGACGCTTGCCAGGCATGCAAGACACAAAAAACGCTTCCCCAAAAATCTCTTTCTGTCATCTTCACGGTTGACGAAGAAGCTAATATGCGTGGCGTTGAACGTGTTATTGATGCTGGTTGGGTTGGCGAGAAAGGCTGGGTGCTTGACGCTGAGCCTACAAACAATGCCATCCGTGGATCTCACAAAGGTCGAACCTGGTTCAAAATTACTGTTACCGGAATCACAGCTCACGCAAGCACCCCTTGGAAAGGTGCTGATGCTATCGCTGCAATGGCAATTGTTATAAATGAGATACGAACTGCAGTGCAGAGTCTACCCACTCATCCAGAACTTGGATCATCAACGGTAACCTTTGGGCAGATTGTGGGTGGATATCAACCGTACGTTGTTCCTGATAAAGCCGAACTCTGGGTTGACATGCGCTTAGTACCCCCTACAACAACGCAAGCTGCAGAGCATATAGTGCAACAAGCAATCAAGCAAGCCCAAACAGAGATTTGCGGTACTCACGCCAGCTATGACATTACGGGAAATAGGCCTTCCGTTGTCCTTCCCAAGAATTCAGAACTTCTCGCACAGCTTCTCTCGTGTGCAGAATCTTGCAATACGCCTGCAAAGCTCGATATTTTTACTGGATATACCGATACCGCTGTAATTGCATCCACCTGTAAAAATACAGAATGTATGTCATATGGGCCTGGAGAACTTGAACGGGCTCATAAACCAAATGAGTACGTTCCTGTAGAAGATTTAACACGCGTGTATCGAGTATTTAAATCACTGATAAACACTGTATGCGACTTTTAGACTAATTTATAAGAAGTACTATCTTATGCAATACAACTTGCCTACTGGTCTGCATTATTTCTTCTTCTCACAAAAAACCACGGCTGCTACGCAGAGAATTAACCCCAATACTGCAGGCTTCACAATTGATAGAGCATCTTTCAAACCACTGTTCATCGCTTGACTACCGGACACCGTAGAGCATTACTCAACAACAATCCAACAACTACTGCCTGTTAAACTTGTTGATCTTACGGTCGTAGGTTAGCAGGCCGTTTACCTCTTCCTCAACGTCAGATACCTGGGTGTAAATGTATCCAGCAAGGCCTTCAACCTGCAGCGATTCCGCCTCTGCAAGCAACTTTTGAACAGCCACTCGCCAATCCTTAACTGTGACAAAATCCCCATATCCATACGAATGATCAAGTGACGTGTGACCTGGCGTCATTTGCGCGAGGCCACCAAACTCAGAGATTATCACAGCTCGATTCTCCCGTTGCTTCCCGCTCCAACCTGCGCGAAGTGGTCGGAAGTAATTGTGAATGCTCAGAAAATCACCACAGTCCTGGTCATACCAACCGCTCGTCGCATCGATTGGACGTGTTGCATCCAAGGCGCGAACAGCCTCAGTAGCTGTGCAAGCATCAAACTGTCCCCAACCCTCGTTAAAGAGCGTCCAAAATCCAATCGAAGGATGCCCGTCCAAAAGCTTGACAATTTCCTGACAAGTTTCTGTCCACTCCTTGCGATAGCTCTCGTCACCTGCGGATAAAGCCTCGTGATGAGTTGGAGTTGTGTCGTCAAATCGTCCCCAGGTAAAGCTGAACAGCGTCGGCTTTCGACTCGTGTGCCAGGGGCTATATGCGCTACCGCCCGAAACACAATCCTGCCAAACCAGCATGCCGAGTCGGTCACAGTGGTAGTACCAGCGCTCGCTTTCAATCTTGATATGCTTTCGCAGCGTATTGAAACCAGCCGCCTTCATGGCCTCTACGTCATATACCAGCGCATCATCGGACGGCGCCGTCAGCAATCCGTCAGGCCAATAGCCCTGATCCAGCACGCCACGCACAAAATACGGCGCTCCATTCAAATGCACCCTTGGCACACCAGCCTCATCGCGCTTCACTTCAACAGTACGAAACGCGCAATAGCTCCGAACAAAATCGACCGCCACACTATCCTGCCAAAGTGTTGCCTCCACGGGATAGAGGTACGGCTTCTCCGGTGACCACAACTGCGGTTCATCTACCTGCAGCTTCGCGCAAATTTCCCCTGCTTCGCCCACCGGAAGTCTGGCGAGAAGAACGTCTTGCCCAAGCTCATCCTTGAGCGCAAGTTCCAGCTCCAATGCGCTCGACTGCGCGCTCGACTTCGCACTTGCTGACCCGCTTACCTGCACGTTCACCTTAACTTCAAGAGCGCCGAACATGTCGCCCTTTAACGTCAGCGACTCAAGATGAGCTGCAGAAACAACCTCGTACCACACACTCTGCCAAATTCCACTCTGAGCGGTGTACCAAATGTCGCCACGCAAAAGTCGCTGCTTGCCGCGCAGTTGAGAGCCGGTATCGCTTGGATCCCAAACGCAAAGCACGAGCTCAGCAGTGGCCGCACTCTCAACCGCACTCTCAGCCTCAGCGGCACTCTCAACCGCACCTGCCACCTCGACCAACCCAAGCAGATTCGTAATGTCAAAAGAAAACGGCAGGTAACCGCTAATATGCGTACCGGCGAGCTTGCCGTTTACAAAACATGCGCACATCCAGTCAACCGCATCAAAATGCAGAATAAGCCGCTGGTCATCGGTCAGTTTTGGCAAGTCAATTTTGCGCCTGTACCACAAAAGCTCATTTGGACGCACCGTACGACCAACCCCAGAAAGCGGAGCTTCTGGCGAGAATGGCACCACAATCTGCCCATCCCAACGGGAAGGAATTGCCTGTTGCGTGAGGGTTTCTGCGTCCACCTCGCCATCTACCGGCGCAATCGCATACTCCCACACGCCGTTCAGCATCACGTAATTGTCGCGCTGCATACGAGGACGCGGATGCTCAGGCAACACGTTCGATGTATCAAGCGACTCTCCCCAAACAGTCGTCAGAGAATTCAGCGTTTCCTCCGTATGCTTTTTGGGCGCACTTGCCAAAACACGACGAATATCCAGCATCGCATCTCTCGTTTCTCATGAAGCAGCAGGTAGAAGCACTAACAAACTAGCATGACGTATACGAAGCAAGCATGACACGAGCATGCCTTGCGGACGTATGTATATCATAGCCGCTTCGTAAAAGTATTTATATAGCGAGAAAATCAAATAAGCCCCAGCTCACCTATGGGGCTGGAGCTCAACTAAAAGCAAATATCGACGTGAATATCCACGTGAATGGTCACGTAAATATTCACGTTAAACGTTAGCGCTTGGGAAACCACGGAATGCAGCGATTAACTCGCTTGCAGTACTCCCTGTACTCATCGCCAAACTGCTCGAGAAGCCACTTCTCTTCCGTGGCTTGCATCATCACAGTTAAAAGCACCCAGAACACAAGAGGTAACGGCAGCAGATAAAGGTTGCTTGAAAGCAAAGCTGCGCCCGACATAACAAACGCAAATGCGGAGTAGATAGGGTTTCTGACCAGCGCATAAACACCAGTGGTAACTAGCTGATTTGCGATGATCTTCTCGCGAAGTTTTTCTTTTATGGCAGCGGAAACCCACAGCCAGATACCCACAATCAGAAAAGCCGTGCCCACGGTATGCATCACGCCGACCGTGGCTCGAATGCGAAGGTATGGAAGAAATCCCAGCTTAGATAGGGCAATGCACGCGATCGTTAGCACCGTGATGGCAACCACGTAAGCGGGGCCGACACCAAGTACTGGAAGGTGATCCTTCTTCTCGTTCTGAGCAGGCATTTGTTAAGCTCCGTTCGGTTAGTGCTTTGTTAGCTCAAGTTAACTATGCCATAAAGTTTACACCTATATCTACACTTTGACGTGCGGATTTTTATATTGTCCATGTTTGTTTGTTGTCCCCTTACCGTACTGAATGGCAAACGTAGGGCAATGATGCAAGCAACGAAGGCACGCGGCACACTGGTCCTTAACCCACACAGGTTTTTTATCCTTCATCTCAATAGCCTGAACAGGGCATTTTCGTGCGCAAAGACTACATCCAATGCACTTTTCTGTAACCGAGAAGTGCTGTGTCTTCCTTTCATTGTTGTATATAGGATCCATAAAAAGTCTCACTGCGTACGGGACAACGCCCTGCATGTGATTACCAACAGATCGCTCTTTGATTCCGCTTAGTACAGCGTCAATATAACTCTCGGCTTTGTTGTTAATTTGCTGGACCTTTGCCTTGTCGCTCAAATCAAAAATTGGAGTCCAGGTATCAGGCATTTTGACGCTAAAACCAGCGTTGAGCTCTAGTCCTTTGCTAGCAAGAATCTTTTTTGCGTCAACAAACGTACAACCAGCCGTTGTCCCGTATGTTGTCACAATAAACATGTACGGCGTAGAGGCACCAGTAACCTGGAGATTCTGCAAAAACTCACGAGTCGTAATGGGGAGCTCCCAGTTATAAACTGGCGTCACAATGCCAAGCATCTCATCTTCTGAGAGATTTACCTGGCCGTTTGATACCTCGATCGAGACTGCGGTGTCATCAAACTCCGCGGCAATTCGTTCGGCAACATATTTGCAATTGCCGGTTGCAGAAAAATACAAAATCATGTGTCCCTCTCCCGCGCGGTAGTTGTCTACTC
>CAKARF010000002.1 GCA_916720465.1 uncultured Atopobium sp.
CTGAGCTGCGCGTTAACTGCACCTGCGTCCGTGTTCCAACGATGCGCTCTCACTCCGAATCCATCACTGTTGAGTTTGAGCGTCCTTTGAGCCCAGATGAGGCTCGCGCTATTCTTGAGGACGCACCAGGCATCAAGGTTGTGGACAACCCTGCAGAGCTTCAGTATCCAATGCCTCTTGATACCTCCGACCAGGACCTCATTTATGTTGGTCGTATTCGCGAGGATCTCTCTGCTGATAAGGACACTCATGCACTGACATTCTTCTGCTGTGGAGACCAGATCAGAAAGGGCGCCGCAACTAACGCCGTCCAGATTGCAGAGTACCTGCTGTAATATCTCGCGCGTTGCTGCGTGACTTCGCTGTCTGGCCACGCGCTGAACGTAAGCGTACCGAGCGCAAACGCGCTTGACGCGCGATTATTTGACACGCGGACTTTTATCGCGGTCGTGTACGGTATTTTTGCTGAACCAGTACCCGTTCGATTCTATTTCATGGAATCGGACGGGTAATTTTTGTGTACAAGTCGGATTTTTCAGAAAAAATGTGCCGTTCGGCGGCAAAGTGGTAAAAAATGCGTTTAGTTGGGGAATCCAGAAATGCTCGGATTTTATGCAAGCTATCTACCAGCAATTTTGCGTGGACAAAATTTTGGAAATTATCACAAAATTTCTGAACTGGGAAAACGTAAGTGCCAAAACTCCGAAGTCCAAAAATAATCCCCAACTAAACGGGTTTTTTACCCAAAACAGTACCTCTCGTTTGATATATCAATTTCTTGATTAGTTTTCCTGCATATTGCTCAGTGTTTATGCACAAATTGTCCGATGTCAGTTAATCGGACACAAAAACGCAATTTCTTACGCAGTAGTCATACAGTTTGGAGGCAAAATGGAGGCAGCCGATAAAAATTTTAACAAAAAAGGTAGACGGCAAGCCATCTACCTGGAGTTTCTGGTGCCTCCTGCGCGATTCGAACGCGCGACCTGCGGTTTAGAAGTTATGTTTTTTACCGCTCATTATGTTTCGTTACGCTCAATAAGTGCTGTTACAACCTGCAAAAACAAGTTTTTGTCCGGTGTGTATAGTAAAACAATCCATACAGTTTGGAGGCAGTTTGGAGGCAGCGCCTCCAACCAACTTGTTGCACGTTAAGGAGAAATGGCATGAATATCTCAGTCAGATTGCGTGGCAAGGTTTGGCAGGCAAGGGTGAGGTATCGTGGAGCAGATGGACTTATTCATGAGAAGCACCACTCTTTGAGTGCTCCATCGGATAAATCTGGTCGAGGAAAAAAGACCGCCATGCTCGAGGCTGAGAAATGGGTTAAGGATGCGGGGTTTGTTGAGGTTGTTGAACAGAGTCAAGCAACAAGGCTTGATTGTTCGGCGTACACATACTGTCTCAATTACTTTAAGAGCCTTGTGGCCACGCAGCAAATAGAACGCCGCACCTATACGTCTTACAAGAATAGTATTCGATACATAGATCTCTTCTTTGGTGAGAAACGTTTACAGGACCTTACTATTACAGACGTTGAGATGTATGTGTCCTGGCTTTATGACTCCAACTACTCAGCAAACACCATTAAGAAGGCGTTTAATGGCTTACGTCAATGTACACGCCATGCCGTAGCGATTAGAGATCTGCAATATGACCCCTGTGCGTCAATCAAGGCTCCTAGGGGCCAGCTTGCGACGCCAAATCCTTTGGACGAACCTTCCCGCAAGAAGCTTCAAGTTATGCTTGCTGCTCTAGAGCTTTCTCCCATGGTTATTGCAACGTATTTGGCGTACTTTACTGGTATGAGACGTGAGGAGTGCTGCGGGCTTCAGTGGAAGGATATAAAGCTCAAAGCTGAGGACGTCACAGCACACCTATGCCGCGCTATTTCGTATGATGGCGGTAAGACCTACATTAAAGGCTTAAAGAACGGTAAAACCAGAACGGTACCTGTCCCAGCACCACTCGTAGACATTCTTAAGCAATGGCGTTCTAAATACATCGAGGATTGTATGTTGATGGGAATTGCGTTTAATGAAGAAATGTATGTCCTTGGAGACTTCTCAGGCGAGTATCTCAGGCCAGAGCGAGTCACAGCTTGGTGGAAGAGACACTCGGAAGAATGGGGGCTTCTAGGCACGCAGGGGAGAAGACCAGTCTTTCATGATCTGCGTCACACGTATGCCACGATTGCGGTTAGAACCATGGACATAAAGAGCGCTCAAGATATTCTTGGACATAGTGACATTAACATGACAATGCGTTATGCGGATACAGACATGGAGCAGATTCAGAGAGCTGGCAGAGCCATTGGAGAAGCCCTTAATGATGTGCATAAAGACGGTGCGGAAGTGTTGCAGCTTCGTCGAGCGATATAAAAAGAGGAGCTTATCGCTCCTCTTTAAGCCGCCAATTCACTGATAAAATCATTCTCATTTACTCCCCATTGGACTGGAGTAATTCCATAATTGGAGCAAGCATCAAGAATCGAGTTATCAATTTTCCCATCTTTGGCATTAAGAGTGTTAAGAAATAAATATCCTAGAGAGTTTCTACGACTTTTTTCAACATCTTCCCAGCCAAATAATGCGTTTGTCACGCTACTTTCTGCGGGGTTATTTACAGTCTTGATAAACTTTTCTTTTCCGCCGCGGTTCGCTCCTATTGCATAGTCAAACTTATATATCAGTCCAGACTTGCCTTCAAAAGATGGACCTTGTACTGGTCGTAGCTCTTTGTCTGAAAGCCAATTACCAACGTCGTCTAGAAACATAGAGCGAACAGCGTTTTTATTAATATAAAACATATCGCTAACCGAGGCCATGGCCTGCAGAAACATGTTCAACTTGACGTTAATATTACTTTCATTAGCTCGAACAAACATTTCGTTGTTATCAGTTTTCTGTACGCCGTACCCAGCAAGTATTGACTCAAGACGGCTTTTTCTAGCGTCAGTGTCAATTTGCATTCCGGACAATTCAAGTTCCGAAACAGTTTCTCCCATGTCTGAGATAATGATTCCATGTCCAGGGCTTTCATCTAAAACGATAGACATAAAATCATTATTCTTATCGAGCATTGGGGTAACAATCCTGACAGCGCTGCCTTGCTGGACTGCGGTTAAATTTCCCGCTATCCACTGTGAATAGTTATCGATTATCTTTTGCGCTGCAGTGATTTGCATAATTTTACACCCCCAATTTGTACTTAAATGTTAGCACAGAGTCAGAGATAGAATATACGTCTAAGAGGCTTTCGAAGTAAGAGATAAAATCTTCATTTCTTCCGGATATGATATCTTGCTTGGCAAGTGGTACAGCAAATTTCGAACCAAACTCTGGTACATCTAAATGGATG
The DNA here is from genome assembly GCA_916720465.1 of uncultured Atopobium sp. Lineage (GTDB taxonomy): Bacteria > Actinomycetota > Coriobacteriia > Coriobacteriales > Atopobiaceae > Lancefieldella. Next base: position 3,361 of record CAKARF010000002.1, read on the forward strand.
TGGTTTCCGACAACAAGTTCTCCATCGGGATTTCTATGTCTTAAAATTTTAGGGTTTGAGCACAAATCAATCCTCAATAATTGTCTGTCTGACACTCTAGACTGGAATGTAGGTTTCCTGTCATTTATGACACCTACCACAATTGAAGAAGACTTTCTTGATTCATAAATGTCGAGAAAAAATTTGAGAGACTTGTTCGATTCAGATATAAGTTCAATTTGTAGTTTCTCTCCAGGATTAGGCCAGTTATAAGAATCTTTCTCTTTGTAAGGACGCTTAGGCATTTTAAGAAATTCCTGAGCATCCTCGTTAAGATCACTAAGGTGATAAGTTTTAAAGCTCATCTTTATAACCTCCTTTCACAATTCCTTCAAACTTTTATATATCGGACTCAGTTTTTGTCCGGTGTTAACACTAAATTGGAACGTGCGTTCCTTGAGAACTGAACAATTACTAAGCACCATTACGCATAATATCAACTGCTTCTTGTATCTTTTTAGTTGCTGCGGTGTATGCTTCCTCTTTTGCTTTTATTGAATCATTGGTTTCCCATCCTGCGAGCTCATCAATAGAGCAGTCAAGTGCTTTACATACGCGTAGGGCGTCACCAAGCGTTATTTCCGTTGTGCCACGTTCCCAATTGCCAACTATTTTTTGTGTTGAACCAATTAGATCTGCTAGCTGACCTATTGTTAAACCCTTTGACTTTCTAATAGAGCGTAGCTGCAAATTGTAAGCGGACATTAGAATTACCTCCTTTAACTGGAGATATTACACTATTTCACAAAAAAATCCAAATATTGGAAAAAACTTCTTGACTATCCAAATTTTGTCCCTACACTATAAATTGTCCAAATTAAGGACATTATGAACTTTGAAAACCAGATAGTGGTAATTCCACATAGTTTCTATTTATCTTTTGTAAGAAAGGAGATATATGACGGTTATCAAACTTGCTGAAAATATTAGAGTTTGCCGCGCACGCAAACGTTTGACTCAAAAAGACCTTGCAGATCGTGCAGGCGTTGCTGTTGCGACCATTGGCAAACTAGAAAGAGGCATTCAGTCTGAAGAGGAAACTGAGCTTCGTACTGTCATTAAACTTGCCACGGCTTTAGATATTAGTCCTAACAAGTTAGTTGGTTGGTAGATTATGCCAATACCTCAAAATACTGGCTCAGCGTGGTCATACCACTGGGAGCCAAAAGTCGAGCATAAGCTCGAACCAGAAAAAGCCAAGGCACCACACACCACAATATCTCACATTAAGGGAGCATCACTTATAAAGAGTTGTTTTAACGATGCTTATTACGTTATGGAAGACGGTGGGAACCTGTGGTTTCTTGGTAGTTTTGAAACAGCTCAAGAAGCAAGTGGAGCTTTTAAAAGATGGGCAAAATGCCATTAGAAAAAACAGCCGCTTACTTGAAAATCGCTACAAGCAAAGACACTAGAGCGATAACAACAGAGGCGATTGAGACACGTCGTGAGAACCAAGTTTCTTTTCTTGCATCTTCTACGTATCCCTTAAACGCCTCATTTTGAGCATTTAAAACACGGGCTTGTTCTTTTAAGACATCCAGCAATTCGTTAATTCTCAATTGCTCATCAAGTGGGGTTAGCTTAACAGTGTCAGCAACTCTAAATGTAGATAAATCTTGAGCGCGGGCTTGCATGTCGTCCTGTTTTTGTTTTAACACCTCGTCAATATTCGGAATATCTTCAAAGGGGGTGTGAACCTTGGGAAATCTTAAAGATTTAGCAACTTTAATAGCTTCCTTTTGTATGGAGCTTAAGTTATCCATTAGAAAACATCCAATCCGTATGCTTTCGTGTTTGATGTCTGTTCTATCACTTATGTTTTCAGTTTACTGCATTTTTGCTTGCTCAAAGATGGACAGCGTCGTTGGTTTATGTGTTGCAGTGTTTGCTCTTTGTTTTGCAGGTCTTATTTATTAACAAGATAAAAGTGCCCTCCTCACGGGGCAACGTGGGAGAGCGTGTCCAAAACTTTAAGGAGTTGAAATGGACGATACAAGTATACAAGTTTTTAGCTCTCAACAGTTTGGAGAGCTAAGAGCCCTTAAAGGATCTGATGGGGAGCCTTGGTTCGTTGCTAAAGACGTTTGTGAGATTCTTGGAGTAATCAATAGCCGTGATGCGATTGCACGTCTTGATGACGATGAGAAGAATACCGTAGTTTTAACCGACGGTATTCGTGGCAACCCAAATAAGACGGTTGTCAACGAGGCTGGCTTCTACAGCCTTGTTCTTTCTTCTCGCAAGCCAGAAGCTCGAGAGTTTAAGCGCTGGGTTACTCATGAAGTACTTCCATCAATTCGACGTTCTGGCGGCTACATTGCTACAGACGGCTCTGAGAGTAATGAAGACCTTCTCGCTCGTGCGGTCCTAGTCGCAAACGAAGCTATTCAACGCAAGGACGCACAGCTTAAAGAACAACAGCGTCAGCTCTATGAGAAGGATACGACCATCATCGAGCAAGGTGTCAGAATTGACGAGCTCGCACCGAAGGCGGGAGTGTATGACACGGTTATTAGTGTCAAAGGCACGATGACAATTACAGACGCCGCGCGATACCTTGCACAATACGACCCCCTCATGAACCGAAAACGTCTTTTTGCACTTCTCCGTGCTGATGGAATGATTTGCCAGGGGAGCAATGCTCCAACCAAGCGAGGAATTGAGACAGGCAGATTCGTGCAGATCATGAGTACCCGTCGAGACGGTAAATCTAATGAGCCTTATGCCAGGATGACGCAGAAAGGCTTTGACTGGTGCGTTACCGCTTACTGTACAGCTCCACTCATTGATTAGCTCTTATGGAGAGCTTGCGAAACACTGAGCTCATAACCGTTGAACAGGCTTCTCAACTATTAGGCATCCCGGTCTCCACGATGCGCAAGATGTGCGCTCGAGGGGAGGTGTATGCGAAGAAAGCTGGTAAACGATGGCTCATTAATAAACGGATTCTTCTGAGCCTTTATGGCTTACATTCTAAGGAATAACCCATGAAAAAAAGAATATTTCTTGTGGCTTTGCTGCCCTTGCTAGTCTACTTCACAGCTGACTGCCTGGGCATTTTTGAGCCACACAATGTGGCATATCTGATGGCTTTTAGATATGCCCTAATCGCATATGGCCTTGTTGGAGCTTTAGCTGTATGGCTCAAAGACAAAGAGAAAGAGGTTTGCAATGCTGACTAAAGAAGAACGTGCAGCAATCGCAGCGAGGTTTAAGAACCACGATGAAAAATACATTGTTGATTTTTATAGATGCTTATTTGGCACAAACCCTCCAAATGGCTTACCACTTGAGAAAAGTCGTAGAAATACCATAAACCGTCTAATCGACCTTTGCGACACGTCAAACATGATTGAACTACCACTTGATAAAGACGGCGTACCTTTTAAGAGGGGTGACACGGTATACGAATCTGATGGCACCGAACATATAGTCGATGGATATACGTTTAGTAGGGCTAACGCAAAAATTCTCTCTGTGGTTGACCTAATCAATAATAGTCGCGTTCTCTTTGAAACTGACGAGCTCACTCACAAAAGACCAGTAACAATCGCGTCGATTAGAAAACAACTAAAACACGTTCTCGATAAAGGAGAAATGACTTCTTGGTCAATGGCTAAACTCTTTGACATCACCGACCAGCTCGAGAAGCTAGGTGATAGCGATGCTAACTAAGAAAGAAGTTGAATATACATTTAAGGAACTTGATGAACTCCACGAAGCCAAGTCCATAGTCCTTAAACGTGTTATCTCGTCTATGGATGAATGTATTGCGTCACTTGACAGGCTAATCAATGCGTTAAATCACGCAGGTGATAGCGATGACTAGCCGTGAAGAGGTAGCAAAGAAGCTACGTGAAAACGACACTGCGCTCACCGCCGACGAAGCGTTCAAGATTATCTGCAAGTGCACCATTAGAGCAGTGAGGGGCTCCCAATCAGTTATGGGAGTTCTAGCCGACCTCATAGACCCTACATGTAAGCCGGTTGAAGCTGGCAATAACATCGTCTGTTCCGAGTGCGGAGCTGACCTGTATGACGATGACTTGTACTGTCCTCATTGCGGCGCAAGGGTGGTGCGCAATGACGGATAAGTTGCCACCAGCGCTAGATGTAGCCTGTGGGGCACGTAGTTTTTACTTTGATAAAGATGACGAACGCGTACTTAAATGTGATGCACATCCAAGACATCTCACGTTATGTGATGGACGTACGCTCGAAGTCAGTCCAGATATAGTGGCTGACTTCCGGGAGTTACCTTACCCGGATAAAAGCTTTAACCTCGTTATCTTTGACCCACCGCATTTAGACGTTGGCGCAGGTTGGCAAGTCGATAAGTACGGAAAGCTTGATTCTAACAGCTGGCATGAGGATTTGGACAAAGGCTTTAGCGAGTGTTTGAGAGTGCTCAAACCCCATGGTGTCCTTGTCTTTAAGTGGTATGAGTATCACATTTCACTTAAGGATGTACTGGCACTCTGCCCGGCAAAGCCAATCATCGGTAACCGACGCCCTAAAGCCTCTAAAACGCACTGGGTGTTGTTTATGAGAGAGACAGAGACGTTAGAGCAAGCCGTTAAACCATCAGATGACTATATCGACAATCAAACACTTGCACTGGCAACGTAAGGATCAACGATGAATAACCAAGAAAAGGAGACAAAATATGATTCCGTATTTAACCATACCTCAAAGAATTCTTGCGTGGTTTCTCTGGCACATTGAATCTAGACATGGTTGGGGAGGTGGCTTTGATGCCAATGACCCAGAAGGTCCTGAGTGGCTCTTGGGAACCCATTTTGCCTATGGAGGACCGATGTATACCTACTCACTTTTGCGTGACTACTGGTATATAAAACGCGCAAGAGCTGCAAAGAGAGGGGAGCGAGAGTGAGCAAACAGAAATAGATACAAGCTAAGAATTAAGGAGTAGTAATGGATTCTGTTGAGAAAGCTGTGGACCTCATCAAGCGTTATGCCTTACTGGCATATTTGAGTAATGGTGAATGTCTCAGCTCTGGTATTAAGGGCAAACGAGTATACCTTTCTGGGCCGATTACTAACACAAAGAACTACAAAGGTTTGTTTATGTTTGCTGAAGAGCTTGCTGCGCTTGGCGATGCTGAGCAGATCTATAACCCCGCAGCGCAAATTTCTGCAAGTTCTAGCTGGGAACAAGCAATGCATCGATGCCTTTCAGAAATTACTAATTACGACACAGTAGTAATGCTGCCCGGTTGGAATGTCTCTCGTGGAGCAAGGCTTGAGAGTGATGTTGCACTTGCCTGTGGAATACATGTAGTTAATCTCAGTGAAAACAAGATTATTAATGGCCTTTATAACTCGCTTAAAGAGACCCTTGAAAGACTCTTGTAAGTCATCTTACTTAATAGAAAGGAGGCTCATATGGGTGCCGCAGATATTGTTGTTCTAGTTTTCTGTATTCTCGCTGGTATTGCTTTTGCTTTTAGCGACTAAATTTCTTGAGTGGAGGTTTAATGCTTAAAAAATTCATTGAATCGATGACGATGTTTATAGCTTCCTTTTGTGTCGTTATCTTTATTTCTTCTTCTGTTCTTCTTGCTTATTCCTTTATTTTTGAGCAGCTCAAAAATAACCCTTCATTTCCAGGACTGATATTGGCATCAGTAATCGTTGCTGCGTGGTGTACACACGATTGTGTACTAGCTTCAAATAAATAATTCCCCATTTATCACAACCAAATAGAAAGGCTTACCCATGAAGAAACTTCTTCAATGGCTGGCTGTTGCTGTCTTTGCGGTACTGGTGTTTGTGCCAGCTCTCGCACAGGCTCAGACCGTGCCAACCACGATTACCAGCTTTAGAGTTACAGACAAAAACAAGCAGGACTTAACCTCCGCATACACCAACCAAGACATCTACTTGACGGCTTCTTGGCAAGCACAAGGCGAGGTCCACGAGGGCGATACGTTCTCGCTTGCTATCCCTGATATTCTCGACTTCCCTGCAACTAACGCGGCGAGCTTCGATATTTACGCGCCAGACGGTAACGTCATGGCAACAGCGCAAGTGACGCCAGGGCGCGTCACGATCACTTATACGTCATGGGTCGAGGGTAAAGACCACGTGCAGGGCACACTATGGCTTGCGGCTCACGTTAAGGGTGACGCAGCGGCAGGAACTACCACGCTAAGGCTTATCGATGAAGCAACGGGGCGGGTAGTCGAGACTAGCTTTGAAACACGTCACTACGGAACCATTCAGCACGAGATTATCGCAAAGTGGGGCGTCAAGACCGACCACGGCACGGTAGAGTGGTCAGTCAGACTCAACCACGCAGCGGATAACCTCACTAACGTTGTACTAGAGGATACCGCGCAAGAGGGTACACGCATTATTCCTGGCTCATTCCGCCTGTACCGCGTTCACATGGACGCATACGGCAACGCCGACCCCGCAAGCTGGGGGCGTGTGAGTGTTCCCGAGCCAGTAATTGACGGCAATGGCTTTACTTGGGACTTGAGCAGCGTTGACTTCCAAGGCAATCAGTACTTTATGTACTACGAAACCGAGGGTACAGAGACAACCTCGAACGCAATTCAGCTAAAGAGCCGCGAGACCACGCAGGGCTCACGCTATCAATTCGTTAGCCAGGACAGTGGCGGCAATGGCAACGGCGACAATCGACCAACCGAGCCAGTAACACCCGAGCCAAAGCCCGAACCCGAGACACCACCAACGCCAGAACCTAATCCAGGACCACAGCCACAGCCAACTCCACAGGACGCAGACCCAGAGCCACAGTCTAAGCCTGAGCCAGCAAAGCCAGCGAAGAAGGCTAAGAAGAAGGCTGTACTACCTGCAACGGGTGATACCCAAAACGTTGCAGTTGTTGCTGGCATTGGAGTTATCGCAATCGCATTTGTGCTAGTAAGCATGTCGTTAAGGAGGAAGTAATGACTTCTGAAGAAATGGAGCAAGCAGATAGAGAGTGTCTCGAGAAGATGACGATGAAAGAGATCAGGGCCGTCGCTAAGGAAGAAAGCATGGTTCTCCGCGGTGAGGAAACTCGGAAGGCTAACGCAATTAACGCGATAGTTGAGTGGAGACGCTTCAAAGGCTGCTACATGGAGCGTTACTAATGAAGCGCACCATAAAAGTTAGGAAAAATTCGAACGGTATTTGGTGCTGTCGACTTTACTTGGGAAGGAATCTCAACGGCAAAATCATTCAGCCATATGCAAGCTTTCCTGCGGCAAAGACGCAGAAAGAAGCTGAAGAATTAGCTACTTTATGGGCATCACATATTACTTCTGACGGCAAAGTTAAAAGCACTCAGCTTACTGATTTGTTGCTCGAATATGTGTCTATTAAGCGCAGAAATGGAGCGTCTCCGAACACAACAAGGCAGCATGAAGGCTTTATAAGAAACCACATTGGTGGGAAGCTTGGCAAAGAGGATGTAAGAAGTATTACATCCTCTTTATTTACTGCATTTGAGCAAGATCTACTAAAGAAGGGGTTGTCTCGAAACAGTGTAATTAACCTGCATCAGTTTTTACGGGGTGCTTACAATTATTTTGTTTCCGCTGGCATATGCGACTATAACCCACTTATCAATGTGGCCAAGCCATCCAGGGAAGTTCATGAAGCCGTTTCCATTGAAGAATGGGGTTTCGCAGGAATAAGTACCCTTATTAATTCCAGAATTACCACAGCTATTCAAGAGAATGAGTTTAATTCCCGTGTTGTTTGTGCCTTTGCTGCTTGGCTGTCTTTAGTAACTGGTATGCGCTGCGGTGAAGTTTGTGCTGTCAGATACAGTGATGTAAACATGCTATATAAGCATATTCACGTATCTGGTACCGTTATTGAAGAGTCGTACAGGAAGCCATATAGACGAGAGTCTACCAAGGGCAAGAGATCAAGAAACATTGCCATCACCGATTCAGACATTAGCTTCATTAGCGATTACATGAAGCTCCAGAAAGCTCACATTGCCTTTGTTGAGTCTTCTACACCGTTAATTAGTCTTGATGGCTCATACATGCGCCCTACGAGCGTCTCGAGGTCCTTTACACGTATGAGACGCACTCTTCAGCTACCTCAAGGCATCACATTCCATTCACTCAGGCATACTCACGCGTCTTGGTGCCTAGCAAGCGGCGTTGACTTGAAGACCCTTTCAGAGCGTCTTGGCCATGCTGACCCAGCAACGACATTGAGAATCTATTCCCATTTGCTTCCCGGACGTGACAGGGGAGCGGCAGAAGCGTTTGGAGACGCTCTAAGGACCCTTGAACAAAGAGAGTTCTAATCGCTCCATGCTTTAAAGGCTTGTTGCAATTTGTTGCAATCAGCAAATTTTAATCAAGTTGATTTCTACAAAAAACGTTCATTCAACTTGGAAATTCTTTTTATCCATTAGTAAGTGCTAGATAAGAAGTAATTATCAGACAATTAGAGAAAGGCAGACATTAGCATGGCTATTTCTAAAGTCACAAAGGATCTACGTAGCTTGCTCGATGCTCAAAATATTCCTTGGGAAGACCATTCTGGATTTACTACTGAGCGAACTTGGATTCCATTAGATGATGTGTCAGTACTTTGTTGTATGTGCTCTTACTACGTAACGCCAGGCGGCATTGAATGTGGCATCTCGTCAGGATTTCCACTAAAGCTTGAAGTATCTATTATTCATTCGATAGATGATTATGTGTTCGGTCCTGGAGCGTCTAAAACACCTGAAGAGATTCTGGAGGTGTTGGGCATATATGGAGAGAAGTAAGTACTGCCAAGAGTTGTGTGACGCTCTAGAGCTTTATGGGAAGACGTGGACTGACCGCAGCAACGCTTGTGTTGAGCACATTTATTTCAAGTCTCGAGGTAACTGGGTTTCAGTTCTATATGGTGACGATATTAGAGGCTTCCCGCATAAGTTCCTTGTTTGGGAAATGTCTAATTACTCATATTCACCTCGTGTAATGGACGTTGAAAAAATCATTGATAAGTACTTTTAGGAGTTCGACATGTCAATTAATCACGTTAATATCTCAGGAAACCTTACAAGAGACCCGGAGCTCCGCTCTACTGCAGGAGGAACAAATATCCTTTCGTTTGGTGTAGCTGTTAATGACCGACGCAAGAATCCGCAAACGGGCAAATGGCAAGATGTCCCTAATTTCATTGATTGCATTGTTTTCGGTCAGCGTGCTGAAGCTCTTTCACGTTTTATCTCCAAGGGTGCAAAGGTTTCTATTGATGGAAAACTACACTACAGCTCATGGGAAACAAAGGACGGCCAGCGTCGCAGCAAACTAGAGGTTGTTGTAGAGGAGATTGAGTTCCTTTCAAAGTCCCAAACAACAGCTGCCACCGCGCAGGGCCAGCCTTCATTCACGGCACCGCAGGCGCCAGAAGAAGAGTTGTACGATTCGGACATTCCGTTCTAAAGAATAATTTAATTATTTATTAGTTAGGAAGAGCCTTCGCAAAGGGGTCTTGGAGTCATCTGAGACCCCTAAATTAAGAAAACTAGGCTAAAAATTATGTAGATTTTGTTGGTAGCGCTCATTAAAGTTCGTTACGCTCGATACGCTCATTATGCGATTTTCGATGTGCTATACTTGCTTCGCTTTTCTATCTAAAAGCGTAACGGTATAGCAGAAAGCAGCTTGCGAATTGCACGCAAAGCAATTTCGTAAAGCGGTGGAGAAAGGCTCGCAAGCGTACCGGTTGCGCACCCTCCTATAAAAAATAGAGGTTATTCCGCTCAACAATACAATAATGTTTATAAGTTGTAGAAAACTTGTATACATAATGTTGAAAACTCTCTATCAAGCCAGCTAAATCATATAATTTAAATAACTACTCTAACTAAACGTATCTACGTTTGGAGAATTATGGATTACAGTGGTTTGACTGCATCGGAGTTCTTTCATGGTGTAGCAGAAGCATCAAGAGAGAATACAAGAGCATTACAGCAAATTATGAGCCTTCAAGAGACAGAAGGTGCAAAGGCTCAGTCATATTCAGCCGGTGGAAGTAAAGGCTCTAATCAAGACACGATGGCAAAAGTGGATAAGCGCATAGATCTAGAAGCTCTACTGTCTAAAAGAATGAATGACAATTACGACTATATCAATGACGCTTATACGCTTCTGTACGGCGTGAGTCAACTCGGAGACGGCGGCATATGTCAATTAATGAGCAGCTCTATTTATGCGGACTTGCTTCAATGGCGCTATCTTCAATGCTTAACGTGGAGTGATGTATCTGAGAGACTTCTTACTCCTGTAAGGACGCTTCAGCAGTTAGAACGTGAAGTATTTGAAACAATTGATGAGGAGAATTACATCGAAAAATTCTTGAAAAATAAATAATCTTTTTTGCCTTTTTGCTTGTAATATATAGATAGTAGTTATATACTATATACAACAAGAAAGGAGGTGAGAGATGGAAGAAAAGATATGGCAATTATTTCTCGCAATCTTCACAGCAGTAGCTACAGTCACAGTTGAAAAGATTGCAGAGAAACTAAAAAAGTCCCACCCCGACGAAGAGTAAGGACTTAAAGCCAAAGGGGATATCAGTTGCAGCTGGTATCTCCTAGGCTCTAAGATTAGCATAAAGGAGCACAAAATGGAAAACGTATTACTCATATTAGTTACTGTTGCAGTAACGCACATTCTCTACAAGACCATTCGTAAGAAGGAAAGTCGATAATGGCTACTAGTGAAGCTCAAAAGCGGGCAAGTGCTAAGTATCGCAAAAACAACGTTAAGGCGATTATGTTCAACCTGTATCCAAGCGATAAAGACTTGTTAGAGTTTCTGGAATCAAAGAAGAACCGCTCAAGCTATATCAAAGAGTTAATTCGTAAAGATATGGAGAACTCGAGAAAATAAGTTCTGCATACTCTTGCGCACTCTTGCGCGGTGTTTTGTGATATTATGTACAGTAGCGATTTACGCAACAAAGGAACTAATAAGCGTTCTGGTTATGAACCAGGGCGCTTTTTTGTTAGGCAGGTGAGCAAATGAGTTACAACATCAGACGCTCATATGCTAGAGATCAGTTGCGAAAGCAGATGATTGCACGAGAAGATGTGTGTCACATTTGCGGTATGCCAATTGATTACTCGCTTCCTGCTGGTGACCCGATGAGCTTTGAGATGGATGAGGTTGTACCTGTCTCGAGACTTCCTCTTGAACAAAGACGAGCTGCCGCATGCGACCCAGAGAATGTTAAAGCGGCGCACCGCATCTGCAATCAGAAGCGCGGTAACCGCATGATGAATGAGCTCAAGGGTAATGCACTACCTATTGTAAGAACGCGCCTGTGGTAGGGGGGGTACACCCTCCCACAGCCCCAAAAAGACGCCCCTTGGCATAGTCAGAATATAGCGAACCATCAAATTTTCCACAGTGAAATGAGCCTGAAAGGAGGTCTTAATGGCCAAGAAACTAGTCACTATTTGTAGAGAAGGCAACCGGTATGACATCTACAAAGCATTGCAGATAACTATGGCCAAGAAACTAGATGATTGTGAGTCTGGCCGTGATTTTGCAGCCATTGTAAAGACATTCGTACAGGTAGTTGACGAAGTCGACGTAATGGAAAAAGAGAAGTTACTTGCAGCTAAAAAACCGAGCCCCGCTAAACGAGCCAGAAAGACATATCTCAAAGAGGTCTCTTAATGCCAAGGCGTAAAAAACGTGTTGGAAATCAAAAACCGACCTTTGAACGCATTGGAAAATATCATCATTCTGATGCAAAAGCTTGCATAAATATGTTTTCGCATTACGGCTTTAAGCTTGATGAAGCACAAAAGCACGAGCTCGAACTTTATATGGCCAAAGATGCCAAAGGTTTGCCAGCGGCAGAAACTATTGGTGCAGCTAAACCACGTCAAAATGGAAAATCGTTTGCCGCTCGACTGTATGGCATTTGGTGTGCAGCTATCTGTGGCATGGATGTTGTCTACTCTGCTCACAACGCTGAGACAGTAGATGAATTTTTTGACATGATCGTGAACCTTTTCACAGACGATGAGACATACCCTGATTTAGCTGAGCTACTTCTTAAGGCTTATAGGCAACCTGGAAAGCAGTATTTGCTCTTTGATTGTGGCCACTACAAGAGCGGGAAACGAGCCATTGGAAAGCTCAAGTTCTCAACTCGAACAAGTTCAAAGGCTCGAGGTGGTACACGCTCTCTCATCATCATTGATGAGGCTCAAGAGCTTACAGACGCTCAACTGAACGCAATTTTGCCAACAGTTTCTGCGTCTAAAGATGGCTCTCCTCAAGTCATATACATTGGAACGCCACCCGACCCAACTTGTAGAGGAACGGTATTCAAACGAATGCATGACACAGCTCATTCTGATAGTCCAGGTGAAGCTTGGTGGCTTGAATGGGCCGCAAAATCGGTTCCGAGAGAGGGTACCAGCGATGAAGAAGCACTTGACCTTGCTTATGAGACTAATCCGGCCCTCGGCTCTCGCATTACGGAAAGAGCAGTACTCAATGAATGGCATCAGATGACAAAAGATGGATTTGCTCGTGAGCGTCTTGGTTGGTGGTCAACGCTCGATACTTCAGTTGAGTATGTCGTCAATGCAAATGACTGGAATGAGTGCATAACAGAAGAGCCTTATGACGATGGTCTTCTTGCTTTTGGAATCAAATATTCGCTCGATGGAAAGAAAGTAGCAATTTCAGCAGCTCTCACTCAGCAAGATAACCCAACAGCTTATGTTGAGCTCGTGGATATCGCAGACGCTTATGGTGCTGGTCAAAACCTCGCTCAATGGATCAAGGAACGTGAGAGCCGCATTGCATGTGTTGTTATTGATGGCCGTTCTGGCGCAACGCAGCTGGCTGAACGCTTGCAGGAGCTGCGTTTTCAAAAGCGGGGCATTGTTCTTTGCGATACAAAACAGGCCGTAGCGGCAGCTTCAAGATTTGTTGATGAAGTTGGAGCACACAGCATATGTCACGTCCCCTCTCCAGCACTGGACGAGTCTGTTACAGGCTCGTCCAGGCGTGCAATTGGAAATAACGGTGGCTTTGGATTTGGAGATTCTCCAAAAGCAACGTGTACCGCTGCTGAGTCTGCGGCACTTGCACTTTATGGAGTTAGGACCACTAAAAGAAACCCAGCTAGAAAGCAGGTAGTCTGGTGACAATTGGAATTATTCCTGTTGCAATTGCAACAGCGGCTGGACTGAGAAAAGAAGATAGGCAGACAGTTTTAAATCTCTGCGCAGTTTACTCAAAGACCCTTGCACGTAATCGTTTGCGTGATGGCTACTATCTCATGCATATAAAGCCTCAGCAGCTCGGTATTTCAGTGCCTGACGGGTTAAGAAACTTGGAGCAGGCCATTTCATGGCCAGCAAAGGCTGTAGACGCTCTTGCTGACCGTTCTCAGTTCGATGGTTTTACTTGCACGGATGAGGATACTGCCAAGGAATTACAGGCTATTGTTCGTGAAAATGCCCTCAAGCGACGCTATCGTAAGGCCGTTAAAGGCCAGCTTAGAAATTCATGTGCGTTTCTTACTGTTACTGCTGGAGATGTTGACGCGGGAGAACCAGCGGTTATTATTTCTGCATATTCTGCAGTATCAGCCGCAGCTCTTTGGGATGAACGTTTACACCGTATCCACGCTGGCATTGTTGTAGTTGATCGTGACAATCGACCGAATCACAGAAACGCCCCAACGTGGATTAATGTCTTTACCGATATCGACATTATCCGCATCCGTAGACCACTCGACTCGACTCGCTGGGTTGCTGAATACATTCCACATGGAATGGGTCGCTGCCTCATGGAGCCTTTGGTCTACGAGGCGACGCTTGACCGCCCGTTTGGTAAGTCGCGCATCACTCGAGCCGTTATGGATCTGACGGATGATGCGATGCGCTCAAGCGTGCGTGCTGAAGTTGCAGCTGAGTTTATGACGGCACCCCAGAAATATCTTGTTGGAGCTGACCCAGATGCTCTCAACAAGCTCTCAAAATGGGATGCCTATATTGGTTCAATCTTTGCGGTCTCAAAAGACGCCGATGGTGATACCCCAACGTTTGGACAGCTGCAGCAGGGTTCAATGCAGCCACACATTGATTATATGCGCTCGCTTGCAGCTCGTTTTTCCGCTGAGACCAATGTTCCAATCTCAGAGCTCGGAATTGTATCTGATAACCCAAGTTCAGCAGAAGCAATCTACGCCGCAAAAGAGCCTTTAGTCGTTGACGCTCAAAACCTCAACGCCGACAACGGTGAAGCTCTTCGAGATATTGCTCTTATGGCGTTGGCAGTTAAGAGAAACATATCATTTGCCGAGGTGCTTACAACAGAGCCTAATATCACGGCTAAATGGCGCAATCCTGCAATGCCGTCAATTGTTTCCCAGGCTGATTCCATGCTCAAGATTGCTCAGGCTGTTCCATGGATTGTTAATTCTGAGATTCTTCTTGAGGAACTGGGCTTTACTGATGACCAAGTTCAAAGGCTTGAAAGTGACAGGGAAAGAGCGTCAGCACAAGAGCTTCTTAGGGCACGCTTTGCGGCTAAGGCTACAAAGACCCCAGCTGATAATCAAGACTTGCTGGACGGTGTAATTGATGAGGGTAAACAAGGATAGACTTGCTCGATACAGAAAAGAGCTTGATTCAGCCGCAGACGATGCGGCTGAATTTATGTCTGACTATTATGATGCGCTCAGAACTGCTAATCCTAACTCTTCAGTAGCAGAGCTTCGCAACATGGCTATTAAGTCAATAAAACAAGCCCTCAACGCCTTTTCTCCTCAAGCGGGAGAGATTGCAGGAGAGCTGTTTGATGAGATAGTAAGAGCAGAGGGTGTTAAGACAAGGTTTCGTTATCAGCAGACTATTGAGCATGGCTTAGTTGAGAAAAAAGTTCATTACCTTGCAAAAGACTTAGTTGATGGCAACAACCAGAAGTTTATTGACGCTTGTACTGCGCTTACTCGATTCTACGTTAAGCGTGAAGCTAACATCAACATGCACAGAAGCGCACTTAGGTCAAAGATTTGGTGGGCGAGAGTTCCATCCGGTGCGGAAACCTGTGGTTTTTGCTTCATGCTTTCAACACGTGGCTTTGATTACGAGTCCGAATTTAGCGCAGGCGGAGCTGGTCATAAGTTTCATCTACACTGCGATTGCATAATCGTTCCGGGTACAAAGAAGACAACTATCGAAGGATATTATCCTGATGAGATGTACGCTCGTTGGATCGAGTGTGCTAACACAATTGGTCTTGAGCCTGTATGGAAGAACCGCTCTGCGATTATCGATGAATGTGAGAGAAGAGATTTCAAGTGGCTCTACAGCGGGGACAAACCGAAGGTCACGTGGCGTAAAACGAAAGAGGAATTTAGAAAGAATTCCAATGGTGAGCAAGAAATTGCGTTGATAGAACTTCTCCAATCAAAGGGATTTAATGTAACAGCTCGAAAAGAAGATGCTCCAGAAGGTGAAAAAAACATTGATTTGCTTATAGGAAATATTCTTTACGAAATGAAAATACCAAAGAGTAGCATTGTGCGTTCAGTTGAATCAAACTTAAGACATGCAAAAGGTCAATTCAGGGACGCTCATGTAAATGATGGTGAGGTTTTAGACGGTACTCGTGTTGTCTTTTGGTCGAGAGACATGGGGTTAAGTGACGAGAAGATAGCTGAGCAAATCGAAAAGCAAATAAAGGCTCATGATATTAAAGAGGTTATCTTTGTTGATAAAGATAACAATTTGCACAGATACTAAAAAAGACCCTGGTTCCCTATTCAGAGCGCCAAGGTCTTTTTCGTTGACTTGACTATACCATATATACCCGACTCGTACAATGGCAGTACATCGGTCTCCAAAACCGAAAATTAACGTTCGAATCGTTAGTCGGGTGCCAATTTCGTTAATTTATGCCACTTAAAAAATCTATGTGATTTGGGGTACTAGTAGATAAGACATATTAAAAAATGCACCCACAAGAGCGGGTGCATTTTATTCACCAACAAACCCAACTCAGTCCAGCCGTTGGCTCGTCCTTTAACTAGCAAGTATATCTATTTTCGTTGATTTAAGCCACTGAAAAGTGGCTTTTTTCATATACGCAACCGTTGCGGAAAAGCGGTACTTACCTCGTAGCAAGGGTAATGCTACTCGTAAACGTCCGAGCGGACGGAACCTGTTGAAAGGAAAGAAATGGATTTGAAGGAACCTGTAACCACTCAAGAGCAGCTCGACAAGATCGTGAAAGACAGGCTGGAAAGAGAGCGTGAGAAAGTACGCTCTGAGTTCTCTGATTATGATGACTTGAAAGCCAAAGCTCTGAAGCTTGACGAACTCGAAAAGAGTGGCTCCGAGGAGCTGAAAAAGGCACTCGCTGAGGTTGACAACCTTAAAGGTGAACTGCAGACACGTGATGAGAACGCTAAATTGCAGCAGATGCGCAAGCAAGTCGCTAAAGACACAGGGGTACCAGAGGACCTCATTCAGGGCGCAGATGAAGAGAGCATGAAGACGTTTGCAGAAGCCGTAGCGGCGTTCGCCAAAAAGCCTTCTGCTCCAATCATTCCAGAATCAGGCATTTCTACACAGGCTGGAGAGACTCCAGCACAAAAATTTGGTCAATTCATGGCCGAAACATTCAACTAATTGAAAGGATTTAAGTATGGCAACCGGTATTTTGACAACTTCTGCAACACTTCCAAAAGACCTCTCCGACGAGATCTTTGCAAACGTCCAAGACCAGTCTGCAATTATGCAGCTTGCAACTCCAATTGAGCTTCCTGGCCGCGGCATGACTATCCCAGTTGTAACTGGTGACCCAGAGGCTTCTTTTACCGCTGAGGGTGAAGAGGCCAAGGTATCTAATACCTCTCTTGGCGTTAAGGAAATGAAGCCTTATAAGCTCACTGTTATTGAGCTCTTCTCCAATGAGTTCAAAGATAACTATGAGGCCATCTTTGCTGAGCTTCAGAATCGTCTTCCAGGCGCCATTGGTCGCAAGGTTGACGCTACCATTATGTATGGCACTGCTCCTGGCACTGGTTTTGACACCCTTGCAGATGCTGAGTCTGTAGACCTTTCTGTTAAGCCTTATGACGGCTTTGTTGACGCACTCGAGAAGGTTTCTAACGCTAACGGTGACCTTAACGGTTGGGTACTTTCTCCAAAGGCACGAACCCTGCTTCTTAAGGCTAAGGATAGCCAGCAGCGTCCTCTCTTTATTACTAACCCAGCAGTTGAGGGTAAGGACGGCGGCTCTTCTGTTCTTGCTATTCCATCTCTCTTCTCCCGTGCAGCTTATCAGGCAAAGGTTGCTTCTAAGACCCCTGAGCTTGTTGGTGTCGGTGGCGACTGGACTGGCGCACGCTTTGGCCTTGTAAAGGACATTACTGTCTCTATGGCAGACCAGGCAACCATCAATGCTGGAGGCACTGCAATGAACCTCTATCAGCGTGATATGTTTGCTCTTAAGTGCACCTTTATGTTTGGCTTTGTCGCTCGTGATAAGGCACAGTTTGTTCGCCTTGCAAACGGCACTGCCGCTTAATAGGAGGCTTATATGGCAGAGACAAGAAGCTTTGCCACAAAGGCCGACTATGAGAAACGTTATGGGTCTGGTGCTCCAGAGAGGGTTGAGGTGCTTTTGCAAGATGCCTCAGCCCTCTTGCGCTCAAATTTCATTGCATATCATCAAACGGCTTACAAAGAAGGCTTAAACCTTCGATTTGATGAGAATGCTTGCGCCGTTACTTGCGCGATTGTTGCTCGTGCTGTGAATGTTCCTGCTGGTTTTGAGGGTGCTTCTCAGTACAGTCAGCATGCTGGTCCTTATGAGTCGACATTGACTTTCGCAAACCCAACAGCTGATTTGTATGTAACGCGCTCTGAGCGCACTCGACTCGGCTTGAGTGGTATCAGAATTGGCTCAATTCAGCCAATGTTTAAGCAAGACCACGAGGTGAATGATGGTAGCAATTAAGGGCGTTCGGGTAGAAGTGGTTAGAGTAACTACTGTCCTAGACGATCATGGCAATGAGACCTCTGGAGTAGAGTCTTATGAGCTTGTTGACAATGTCTTACCAGCTCCAGTTGCGACATCTGATTTGTCTGCGACGCGCCCAAACGGCGACCGCATAGACATGGTTTTTCACTTTCCAAAGACTTATAAGCGAAGTCTAAGGGGAACTTTTATTGAGTTTGATGACCTGAGGTTTGCGGTCGTTGGTGACCCACAGCCCTACCTTAACAACCTAACGCCGCTTGACTGGAATAGGGAAGTTGAGGCGGTGGTTGTCGATGGGTAATGATTTTGTCGTCACAGGACTTAAACCTGATTTGGCTGGTATTCGTGATGTGCTTCACAGCGCTCCTGTAGCTGACATGTGCCGCGAGGCGGCTCAGATTTGTGCAGCAAAATGCAATTCTTTACTGCCAGAAAAATACCTCAAACATGGTGCTCGATTTGACGCCAAATGGGTTAATCGCGAGTATACCGCAGCTGGCCTTGTGTACTGCTCTGGAGCAGAGAACGGCATATGGGCTGGGCGTGCTAACGCAAAGCTCAATATTCTTAAGAAAGGATGTAGAGGATGAGCTATGACATTCTTTCAGACCTTACTAAGTATATGAGTGAAAAGCTTAACGTCCCTGCTTCAACACGAGTTCCCGCCCGCGAACCAAAAGAGTTTATTACCGTTACGAGAACCGGGGGAAGCTCTACGATTGGCTGGGATACGGCTAATCTTGCAGTGCAGGCTTGGAGTACCACGGATGCCGCTGCATATAAGCTAGCCTTGGCAATAAGGCTTCTTTTGCTGGAGTGCTGGCAAGAGCTTGACAAGGTTATCAAGGTTGAAGTGCAAAGTATTTACGACTTTCCAGACCCGGATTCAAAGAAATATCGATATCAATTAGACGTGTATATCACTACACGTCTGTAAGGAGTAATCATGGCTGATTCTATTTACAATGCAAATTCCGTTGGAGCAGCAAAGGGCCGTCCTGGCGGATATGCTGCAGTCGTTGACCCAAGCGTTGACATTAAGACGCTTCTTGATGTTAAGAAGACTATCAAGGATCTGATGACTGCAAATCCTGGCAAGATTAAGTCACTTGGATATATTTCTGAGGACGGCGTTGAGTTCTCTATGGACCTCTCTTCAGAGGATAAGAACGATTGGGGCGGAAACGCTATTAGTTCTTCAATTTCTAAGTACTCAGAGTCTGCAAAGGTGACATTCCTTGAGTCTGCTGAGACTATTTTGAAGGTCATTTATGGAGACGATAACGTCAAGGTTGAGACAGACGGCTCTATTACTGTTCGACACAATCCACGCTTTACTGCTCCTCGTATCTACATTTTTGACGCTGTTATTAATGAGACTACGGTCAAGCGTTCCATTATCCCTATTGGACGCATTTTTGAGCGTGATACCGTAAAGCAGAACAGTTCGGACTTCCTTGGATATACCCCAACTATTAAGTGTATGCCAGCCGAGGTCTTTGACGGTGATACATACCGTGATGTCTTCTACGACACCACAAAAGCGACCGCGACTCCTGGCGTTGTACATTAATTAAGTTTTGAGAGGACTCAATATGGATATTTCCAACATGTCAGCGGAGCAGCTTCGAGAGCTCGCAGCGGAGAAAGAAAATTCACGTGCAAAGTTGGAGCACGATTATCTTGACTTTGTACAGGATAAGCATAAGTACGCTCCATATGAGCGCGTAATTGAATTCGAGGGTGAAGAGTATGTCGTTGATATGCGTCGTACTAAGTCTCGTGAGTTTATGCGTCGCATGGCTCGTGTTAGTGATGCAGAGCAAAATAGCCCAGAAGCACTTTCTCCTGTACTTGCTCTCTACGACTATCTTTTTGGCGGCGATTGTGACAATCATGTTGTGGAAATCGTAACCGCCAAGCTCGGATATGACGACGCTGAAGAGATCATGCGCATTGAGTCCGCTCTTCTGGAAAAACTTGACGCAAAAAACTAATTCCGCTTGCTCCAATTCTGTGTGATGACACAAAAAGGGGCAAGCTGGAAGCAGACTTTCAGCAGTATTACCAAGTAAATCTACAGACGCTCATCGACTCTTGTGAGTTTGAGCGTCTGTTTTATTTGATGATAAACCTCCCTCATGGCTCAAGAACAGTGTGCAATGTTGACCCCAGAAATGATTGGTCCAATAGCGACTATTTGCTTGCATTAGCGGTTGATAACCTTTCGTATCTTCGGTACGAGCAAGCGGGAGGTAAAGGCAGAAAGCCTGACGCCGTCAAGCGTCCAGAACTGAAACAAGAACAAAGTAAGAAGAAGCTTCTTAACGTTTCACAGGACCGCGTTGAGGAGCTTCTTTTTAGAGAACGCTAGGAGGTGAATAGTGGCTGGAACAGTAGTAAGAGGTTCCGTCCTTCTTACTCCTAAATTTGACAATCTTGGTGCTAATGTAAAGCGAGCACTGGGGAGTGGATATAAATCGGCAGTGTCTGTCCACACAAATGCTGGACGACAGGCTGCTCAAAACTATGCAAGCGGCTTTGGCGGCGCAACCGGTGCAATTATGGGAATTGTGTCGAGCGTTACATCACGCGCCTTAGATGCTATTTCTGGCTCAATTGCCTCTGCGGTCAACCGCGTCGATACGATTGCAAACTTTCCTAAGATTATGCAGTCTGTTGGCTATTCTGCAGACGACGCGCGTGCGACTATTGAACGGCTTTCGTCTGGCATTGACGGTCTTCCAACATCGCTTGACGCCATTGTTGGCTCCGTCCAGAAGATTGCACCTGTGTCTGGTTCACTTGCCACAGCAACAGATGTTGCTCTGGCGTTTAATAACGCACTTTTGGCTGGTGGCAAGAGCCAAGAGATAATGAATTCTGCTTTTGAGCAGTATTCTCAGATGCTTTCAACTGGCAGAGTTGACATGCAGTCGTGGAAGATTCTTGCGCAAGCCATGCCAGGCCAGCTGAATCAGATTGCTAAAGCCCTACTCGGAGCTAATGCAAACCAAGCAGACCTTTATAAGGCTATGCAAAGCGGTGCAATTACATTTGACCAATTCAACAATGCAATTGTAAGTCTCAATAATGAGGGTCTTCCTGGCTATGCGTCATTTGCGGAGCAGGCACGTATCTCAACGGAGTCGATTGGCACCGCCTGGACTAATGTCCAGAACCGTATTAATAAGGCTGTTGCTAAGATTATTGATCATATTGGACAAGCCAATATTGCAGGTGCAATCAACGATTTCTCTAGCAGTTTTTCTGGTATAGCCGATACAGTAATCACGTATCTTGACCCCGTTATTTCCACTGTTGGTTCGTTTATGGATCAGCTTCAAAATAATGGAGCAATCACATCATTTGGCGACGCTTTAAATGCGCTAAAAGACGTATTTGATAGTACCATCGGGCTTATTGGCGACCTCATAACAACGTTTACTGGTTTAGATAGCTCAGAGAATACATCACGCAGCGCAGCAGATTTGCTTAAATCTGCCGTCGATGGCGTTAAATCTGCCATAGAGCTTGCTCGTGACGCAGTCCAAGGTTTGAGAGACAACCTCACAGTTGTTGCGCCTGTCATTGTTGCCGTAGCAACCGCCCTGATTGCATACGAGACAATTAAAGCTGTGCGTTCGATAGCTGACGACTTTGGACTTCTAAAAAGTGCCGCTTCTTTGGCCTTTGATGCTATCAAGGGTGGAGAAGGCGTCCTATCAACGCTTTCTGTTTTTGGTGAGCTTGTTGGTGAGGGTGGGGCACTCGCGAGTGTCTTTGGAACGATTTCAACGGCCATTAGTGGCGTTGGAACGAGCCTTCTAGCACTCGTGGGATCTATCCCTGTTATTGGCTGGATTGCAGTTGCGGTAGTTGCTCTCGGCGCTGTTTTTACATGGCTCTGGAATACGAACGAAGATTTTAGAAATGCTGTAATTGGTATTTGGGACTCTATTTGCTCGGCTATTAGTGGTGCAGTAGATTCCATAGTTGGTTTCTTTACAACAACATTGCCAACAGCTTTCACTCAATTCGTTCAATTTGTTCAAGGGATTCCCGCAGCGGTAGGACAATTCATCCAAGAGCTACCATCAATGGTTCTTTACGCGCTTACTTTTGCAGTTGTATTTCTGTTTGGACTAGGTGCTCAACTTGCTCAGCTGGCGGTTCAGATTGGCTCTGAATTTGTTCAGAACGTTGTCAACTTCTTTACTGTCGACCTACCAAGCGCATTTGCTCAGTTCGTCTTATTTGTATCGACGATTCCAGAGCAAGTTCAAACTGCCCTTGCAACGCTTTTGGTAAATATTGCTCTTTGGGCAGTCGATATGGCGGCAAAAGCATCAGAGGCCGCCGACGGATTTCTCCGTGGGGTTACAGATGGCCTAAATGCAGCAGTTGATTTTGTGAAGAGCGTTCCAGATAAGATTAAAAGTTTCTTTTCTAATGCAGGCGATTGGCTTGTTAATTCTGGTAAAGCGCTCTTAGATGGCTTCGCCAAAGGCATCAGAAATGCTGTAAATGCAGTGACAAGCGCAGCATCAGACGCTCTCGGTGCGGTGCGTAAGCTATTCCCATTCTCACCTGCAAAGAAAGGACCATTCTCAGGCCATGGCTACACGACGTATTCTGGCCGTGCTCTTATGAGAGACTTCGCAAGGGGAATTAAGGGAAGTTCCGCACTTGCTGAAACAGAAGCAATGAGTGCTCTGTCAAGCGTACATGACGTCTTTAGCAATGCTCGTCCTCTGAGCTTCTCAGCGGTTGCTGACGCTAATGCAAACGGCATTTATCGTGCCGCTTTTGAGCTTGATTCAAGGCAGCAACGCGCAAATGCAACTACGCTTGCAGATATCTATGACTTCATGCGTAACGGTGAGCTCGGACAGGTTATTGATGAGAACTCTAACAATATTGGAGACCGTGATTTCGCTCGAGCGGTTCAGAAGGCGGTGAGGACGAATGCGTAAGCTCAAATACGTTTCTTCCCGCGGTAATAGCTTTGAGCTTGATGTGCCAGAAGCCTCAATTGGTACTGGCACATCCCTTAGAGGTTACAAGCCTGGATACACGCTAGGGGCGCGTTCTATTTCTGGCATTTCCTCTAATGCTCAAGAAGTCACGTTAGATCTCTTCATTGAGGGCTCTGAACTTGCAGAGTCAATGGCCAAGGAATTTGAATTTGATTTCAATAATCAAAAGCCAGGAGCGCTGGTCTATAACAATGAGTGGTCACAAGATGTGTATGTGTCTAAAAGTGAGGTCCAATCGGTCTTTCATGATCAGGCAACAGTTGCTCTTACAGTTATTTTGTTAGAAGGGTCATGGCACAAAAGCCACATTAAAAGCTTTAGCGTGACTCACGATGATGTACAGAGTGATTGGCTTAATTTACCGACCAATGCTCCATACAACCTTGGTATTACGAGACCGCCAAACCAGCTTGAAGTTCGCTCATCTTCAGAATGTCCAGTAAAGTTCACCATTTACGGGACAGCTCTCCAGCCACGAATTGTGATTGGTGATAACACTTACTCATTTTTAGTGACGGTCCCAAGTGGAGGTCGTCTTGTTGTAGATGGCACTCGTACTCGCAAGACAATCACACTTGTCACTGAACTTGGGGACGTGTCAGACCGCTTCGATGTTGGTAGCCGTGGCAGCGGAAAGGGCAGTGGCAACTATTGCTTTGAACCACTGGAACAAGGATTTCAGAGTGTCTCATGGGACGGCACATTTGGCTTTGATATTGAATGGTGGGAAACAAGAGGAGGTCTTCCATGGACATCTTAACGGTGTCAAAGGCTGACGGTGAAGATATTGCTGGTACAGAGGACTATGTGCTCGACCTTTCTTTTGGAGATACGGGAAATACTTTTGAAGTATTTGCCCCGTCGATTCCAATCAAAGATGGATATCTAGTATCTATCGATGGCACAGAATACGGCGGCATCATCGACACAGCTTCTGACTCGCTTGACGGTGGTGTGTCTACGACTACATGGAGCGGGCGTACCTGGCACGGTATGCTCGCTTCAAAAATCTTGGTTCCGAGTACTGATTACATCAATATCTCAGATAAGGCTCAAACAGCCATCGAGAGCATTGTTACTGCAGCAGATCTTGCAACAGTATTTGAGGCTAAAACGGGGCAGTCTGAGACAATTATTAAGTGCCAGCTACCTCGTTTTTGCGATGCTTATACAGCATTAAGACACATTGCAAATGCTGCGGGCTCACGTCTTAGAATTCAACGTGCTGATGGTAAGACACTTATTTGGTTAGAGCCTCTCACGGATAACAGACTTGATTCTGACGCCCTGGATTACAAGTCTAAGACGTCATATCATCCTGTAAATCACTTAATCTGCGCTGGTAAAGGTGAGCTTGCAAGTCGTACAGTTATTCACCTCTACGCAGATCGTGCAGGACGCATTTCAAAGACGCAAAGTTTGTTTGGCCAAGATGCAGTGGAAATGCTCTATGACTACAACAATATCGAGGATGCGGAGCTTGAAAAAGAGGGAACAAAGAAGCTCAAAGAGCTTCAAGCTCAGTCTTCTGTAGACGTTACAGTCCATGACGGTTTGAATCTATACATCGATGATGTTGTCGTAGCTGAAAATCAAGACACAGGAAGACGGACTCAAGCGACTATTGGCAAGAAGATCGTAAAAGTCGCAAGCGGAGTAATGAGTGTAAGTTATGAAGTGACTTCACCAAACCAGACTCGAGGCTCACATGGCGTTTCATTTGAGTCTTCTGGGGCGTCTCAAGGTGCCGGAACTACATATGTAGCCGGCACGGGCATTCGTATTGTCGGCAATCGCATCTCAGCGGTTATGTCAGATGAGAAGGTTGCTGATATTGAGACTCATATTGCAGCTGCGCAGTCTGCTGCAATTGCAGCTCAAGGTCAGGCACATGAGGCAAAAGACATTGGCAACAACGCGTTAGTTTCAGCAAATTCAAGCGTCAAGAATGTATCCTCAACAGGGCCGCTTGCAGTTTCCCAGACGGGTTCCAACGTCACTTTAAGCCTTCAAAGTTCCGGGGCAGAGGCTGGTTCATACGGCCTTTCAGAATCAATTGTGGCTGGGAATAATGCCAATTTTGCGATTCCACGTCTTACGGTTGACGAATTTGGACGTATTACTTCAATCGCTCAATCAATGGTGACCCTTCAAATTAGCGGGGGAGCTAACCAAGGCGGAGGTTTCCTAGCCGCTCATCCAATCGGTTCAATCTATGAAACAACTAAATCATTTAATCCATCGAGCCTCGGCGGTACATGGAAACGCCTGCCGTCACTTGACGGTTTTAAGTGGGAAAGGACGGCGTAATGGCTAAAGAACAAGGCTCCAGATATACATGTGACAGATGTGGTAAGTCTGAGTTTGTTACTCCAAGCAATACATACTCGCTCGCTCAATGGCATGACATTAAGCGTCAGTCACAGCGAGGAGAGGAGAATCGCACTTATTGCGAGAGCTGCTACAAAGCATATCTTGAGCTTCTTGCAAAACATGATGCTTCATTCAAAGAGTTTGAAAGCAAGGTGAATTAATATGGCGGTTACATGCGTCGATGGGCAGGGTCAAGCACCTCACATTACCGGTGCTGATAAAGGACGTTTGCACGCTGGTATTTTTGGCGAAAAGAGCGTCGTGCTTGCAGTTGGTAAGCGTCTGGCGGCTACGCAAGAGAGTGCCAATCGAGTCACTATTGCAACCGGCGATGCCTCTCTTCATGGCAGACAAGTAAGCGTGACTGCTCCGGAGCAGGTCACAATCACGTCTGGAACTCAAGGACAGAATCGTAACGACTTTATCTGCCTTAAATATGAGCGTAACGCGCAGGGAATTGAGTCGGCAAAGCTTGAGGTTCTACGTGGTGTACCTACATCTGGTAAAGCCGAGGACCCATTAGTACCAGCGGGTAACGTCTTAAATGGCGACGCTCAAGACTACTTCCCGCTCTATCGTGTAAAGCTTAATGGCGTTGTCGCATCTAAGCCAGAGCAGCTCTTTATGTTTGCGAATACGCTCTATCAAGATGATAACGGCGATTTTGAAACAGTCATTTTGCAAGATCAGGGAAGTTATAAGAATTATTGGCATATTTACCGCACAGGTTATTCTGTAACTATCAAGGTAAGAGGCTGGCTTGCTAACAACGTCGCTTATGACGCAGTTAGATGCCCCTTCACCATTCCTGAAGGAGCAAGACCGCCTCTAGTAGATCATGAAAAGTACGGTTCAGTCTCTGACAGTACAGAATCTATTGTGTATAGCTCAGGTTTCTGCCCTGGTCACGCTGACGTGATTACGGCCATTTCCGCCCGTCCAGATGGAAACATCTACCTGCAAGACATGGGCGGCACTGTTTCCAACGCCTGGCGACAGGGCTCTCTCACGTACACGGTAAGGCATTAAGGAGGGCAGCATGAACATCACAGCTGAGATGGTCTCCTTCTTTATCTCCATTGCTGGAGCGTTCCTGGGCGGTCTTATTGCCATCTCAAACTGGCAACGTGCTAGTAGAGAGGACAAAGAGAAAGAAGACGCTTGGAAGGGCAGCATAACTAATACCCTGACACGCTTAGAGACGCGCCAACAAGTCATGAATGAGCAACTGAGCAAGTATCAGCAATCGCTCTCAGATTTAACCGCCACACTCACGCAGCACACAGCTGAGCTTTCTGTGGTCGGCATTGTGGCGCGAAGGGCGGACGAAGTCTCAAAAAAAGCAGCAACAGACCTCGCAGAGGTCAGAACAGACGTGAAGAACCTAGACTCACGCATCACTAGACTTGAAAAGTAAAGGAGCAAACATGATTAACTGGAAAGTACGTCTTCACAACCCTGCATGGTGGCTGGGTATGGCTGGAATTGTCATGAGTCCTATCCTGGCATACCTCGGACTGGCTTACTCCGATTTGACCACCTGGGGCAGCCTTGCTGATGTGTTCGTAAAGTTTATTGGCAACCCTTATCTCATTGGCACTGTGGTTGTGGCGGTCTTGGGTGCGATTGGTGTAACCGTTGACCCAACCACAAAAGGAATTAGCGACTCTGCGCGTGCCATGACCTACGACAAACCAAGTGTGAGCCCTTTAGACGAGGAGACACACTAATGGCAGACTTTTCGGGCGAGATTACCGCTGATGTCTGGGCACCTACAACTTCATACGCTTCAGGACGCGGTGGTCATAAGGTTGAGTACATTGCTGTCCATCATGAGGCTTCTGTTGGCTCTTCCCCTTATAGCATCGCCGCTATGTGGTCGGCTAATGGTGAAGTCAGCGCGCATTATTCAGTAGACAACGAGGGAGCAATCGCGCAGCATGTCTACGAGAGCGATACGGCTTACGCAGTCGGTCGCTGGGAAGAAAACCAGCGAAGCATCTCCATCGAGCACGCTAACGACCATGCGAACCCCTGGACGGTATCAGAGACCACGCAGGAGAGCGGCGCACATCTTGTGGCCGCTCTTCTTATTAAGTACGGCTTAGGCTATCCGCGTTGGGGTGGTAACGTCAGGCCACACAAACAGATCGTGGCAACCGCTTGCCCTGGCGAGCTTGCCGGCTCTCAGAATGTTCACTATATGGAGCGCGTTTGCTACTGGTATGAGGTCATGACTGGTGCGCGCTCAAGCTCTGAGATTGGCTGGCATACTGACGGTAAGGGTTCGTGGTGGTATCAGACAGGCGAGTCATCAAGCGAGTATGCCGTCGGCTGGTATCGTGTAGGCATGAAGTGGTACTACTTCAACGAGTCTGGCTGGATGCTCACAGGCTGGGTTCATGCTAGCTGGGACGGCTCGGAGAAATGCTGGTGGCACTTCGACGATAGTGGCGCACTTGAAGCTGATAAGTGGCTCACATACAACGACAGCTGGTATTTGCTAGGCTCTGACGGGCGCATGGCGACTGGCTGGCAGGAGCGTGACGGCAAGCGTTATTACCTCGACGAGACAGGGCGCATGATTACTGGCTGGCTTAAGATAGATAATGACTGGTACTATCTACGCTCCGATGGCTCACGAGTTGAAGATTGCCTTTACGAAGTCGGAGCAGACAATATTTGTGCCTTCGATAAGGAAGGAAAGCTTCTCACAGGCGACATCACAGTCACAACCAATGACGATGGATACATCGCTGGAATTAAGTAATATTTACCCCTCTCGTTTTGACGAGAGGGGCTTTTTTCATGGGTAAATACTCCAGCTCACAATTTACGTGTCTTAAAATGCCTTACAACAAGCCGTTTAACTGGGAATTTGTAAAGGTAAATTTACTCGCTTTTCTTTATTGATTGTTTCAATACGGTTAACAACAATGTTTCTCCTTCAATTCTCTTCTTTTGAATATATCGAGGTAAATCGACTATCTAAATAGTTAAAACTTTTATTCGAACAGGTATTCTACTTTTACAGTAGCCATACAGTTTGGAGGCAAAATGGAGGCAGCTGATAAAAATTTTAACAAAAAAGGTAGACAGCAAGCCATCTACCTTGGGTTTTTGGTGCCTCCTGCGCGATTCGAACGCGCGACCTGCGGTTTAGAAGACCGACGCTCTATCCAGCTGAGCTAAGGAGACATATAGCGTCGTTCATTATAGCAATAAGGATTGCAAATACGTCGTGCCATCAAAGATTTTCTTATCAGAAGAATGACAAAGGAAAAGAAAAGTAGCTACACTAAAAGCAGCTACACTGATTATAGGCTTACGTGAATGGAGACGATATGTCTTACGATTTTGAATCCCGCGTTGATCGCGCTGGTACTGGTTCTAGAAAATGGAACGTCATGTACGACGTTAATCCTGATGTAGCTCCTGGTATTCCACCGTTTTCTGTTGCTGACATGGAATATCACACAGCTCCAGAGATTGTTGAAGGTCTCAAGGAGTACCTCAACGACGCAATCCTTGGTTATTCCATGCCAACTAATCAGATGAAGCAGGCTGTATGCAAGTGGATGAAGACTCGCCACAACTGGGATGTAAAGCCTGAGTGGCTGCTCAACTCTTCAGGCGTGGTACCTGCGCTCTTTGCATCGGTTGCTGAGTTTACCCAGCCAGACGAGGGCGTCATTCTGTTTACGCCTGTCTACCATCCGTTTTACATGGCCGTTGAGGAGAATAACCGTGCGCTCGTAGAGTGTCCGCTTGTCCTGTCAGAGGGTCCTCACTACGACATTGACTTTGACCTGCTTGAGAAGCTTGCCGCCGAGCCAAAGAACACCATGGTCATCCTGTGCTCTCCTCACAATCCAAGCGGTCGTGTGTGGACCAAAGAAGAGCTCACGCGCATCGCAGAGATTGCGGTTCAGCACAACCTCATCGTGGTCGCCGACGAGATTCACCACGACCTCATTATGCCAGGCTCCACACACACCGTCTTTGAAACAATTTCCGATGAAGTTGCAGCGCGCACCATTACCTGCACCTCTGCTTCAAAGAGTTTCAACTTGGCTGGCACGCAGTTCAGCAACATCATCGTGAGCAACCCAGAACTGCGCAGCCGCCTTGAGAAGCGCCTGCAGGCCCGAGAGACCACTTCATGCAATCCAATCAGCTTCAAGGCCTGTGAGCTGGCTTACAGCAAGGGTGGGGCATGGCTGGACGCATGCATCAAGGCCATCGACGACAACCAGAAGCTGGTCCTGGACTTCTTTGCCACCAAGCACCCTCGCGTGAAGCTCGCGCCAATCACAGGAACTTACCTCCAGTGGCTTGACTTCAGAGATCTTGGTCTCACGCCAGAAGAGCTTGACCACCTATTGCAGTTTGAGGCCCAGGTCTTCTTCACCGACGGCGTCTTCTTTGGCGAGGCCGCCCAAGGCTTCAAGCGCTGGAATTTGGCAGCTCCTCGTGTGGAGATCGAAGAGGCACTGGATCGCCTGGACACAGCTCTTACGGCCCACGGTTTCTAAGCGCAGGCTGCGATTTCTGCGCGTACTGACTGCGATTTCTGCGCGCGCTGACTGCTGTTTCTATGCAGGCTGTCTGTAGCGTCTAGGCTCTGCTCCACCATATACCTGCACGTATAGTGCATTTACTCAGATGCGGAGAAGCTCGTTCTTCTCCGCGTTTTGTATGGCGAGAAACCCGTCGAATCGGCAAGTTTCTAAGAAACTCAAAAAAGAGTTTGAAAAATCTGCGTTTCTCGCTTGCATCTTTTTCTGATTCTG
>CAKARF010000003.1 GCA_916720465.1 uncultured Atopobium sp.
CGCGATTTTACTGTACATCAGCACCCTCTCCTCCCAGGAATGAAACAACGTCCATGATCTGGTCAAAGAACTGCTTACGGGGTTTCTCGCCGCGGACTATCTCATTAAAGATGCGACCATCCTTAATGAAAATAACGCGATGAGCGTAAGAAGCGGCATATGAATCGTGAGTGACCATGGCAATAGTTGCGCCATTACGGTTGAGGTTCTCAAGGCTTTCAAGCAGCGTGCGAGCATTCTTTGAGTCAAGCGCTCCAGTTGGCTCGTCTGCTAGGACCAACGAAGGGTTGGTAACAATTGCTCGAGCTGCGGCAACGCGCTGACGCTGGCCACCAGACATCTCGTAAGGGAACTTATCAAGCACCTCGGAAATCTGAAGCAGCTTGGCAACGTTTTCTACGCGCTCCAAAACTTCCTGAGCACGGACGTGACCAATGGTTAGTGAGAGTGCGATATTTTCGCGAGCAGTAAGGCTATCAAGCAAGTTGGCATCCTGGAAAATGAAGCCCAGACGGTCACGCCTAAAGGCAGAAAGCTCTGCACCGCGCAGGCTGGAAAGCTCTTGGTCATCAATAAAGATGTGGCCCGCAGATGCCTGGTCAATGGTAGAGATGCAGTTCAAAAGAGTCGTTTTACCAGAACCGGAAGGACCCATGATGGCAATGAACTCACCGCGAGCTACAGAAAGATTAATGCCGTCCAGTGCCTTAGTGATATTTCCACGAGTTCCATAGTACTTCTCGAGGTTTTGACAAACTAAAACGGTGTGAGGGGTAAGTGCTGAAGATTGTCCAGCCACAACAGTTGGCTGAGTTGGAGTTACTTGAGTAGCTGCCATGTTGCGTCCTTTCGTTGGAGGCGAGTAAATCTTGAGATATATACTCCCTCACTACCGTTTACGTTGCCATCGATTGACCTTACGGAAACCTTACGCTTTTCTCACTTTGATGTGTCAAAATATCACTACCAAGCATACGGGAGGGGCATGCTATGAAGTTGGTAATTAAAAGATTTGGGCAGCTTACCGCTAAAGAGTTATATCAAATTCTTTCTCTAAGAGCAGAAACGTTTATTGTTGATCAGCAGATTATGTACAACGATCTTGATAACGTTGATCAAGTTTCTACCCATGTCTTTTATCAAGATACTGACTCGGTGGCTGCATATTTGCGCATTATTGATGCAGGACAGTCATACAACTCCCCTCTTATTGGTCGCGTGTGCGTCAGCAACAGAGGTGCTGGTATTGGTTCAAAGCTGCTGCACGATACCCTTGATTACCTGGCACAAGAAAGCAGCTCCTCCAAGGTGTTAGTTGAGTCGCAACTCAAAGCTCAGCCCTTCTACGAGCGCGCTGGATTTACGCAGGTATCTTCTAAGGTACTTGATCACTTTGGCATCCTCCACCATGTGCTCTCCTTTGACCTTGATGCATATCGTCAGACGAGAAATGCGATCAGCATTGATGATGCCACTGTGTCTATTCGACCTCTTGAAGCAACCGATTTGCGCTCGCTACAAAAGCTTAGCGTTGAGACATTTGTAGACACTTTTATTGACTCAAATACAGCAGATGATTTAGCAAGTTGCATGGACTCGCTCTACAACACAGAAAAGCTTACCCGTGAGCTTGCTGCTAAACACTCATATTTCTATTTTGTTGAAGTTGAAGACCAGGTAGCTGGCTACCTTAAGCTCAATACGCGTTATGAGCAAACCGAGGGTCAGCGCGATGACTCACTTGAAATTGAACGCCTGTATATCCTTCCGCGTTTCAAAGGTCTACACCTTGGATCAAAGCTTATGGAATTTGCCCTTGATTTAGCAAAAGAGAAGGGTAAGAAGCGCGTGTGGCTGGGTGTTTGGGAACACAATGAGCCTGCTAAGGCATTTTATTCACATTGGGGATTCAAGCGTTTTAGTCAGCATACCTTCCAGGTAGGAAGCGATCCTCAAACAGATGAACTGTGGGAGCTTCTACTATAAATCCGTAAAAGACTGGTTGAAGGTAATAGAAAAGGTTGAACCTTTACCAATTGTACTGCTCACAGCCAGCTTAAGGCCCATCTTATTACAGAGTTCATAGCAGAGATAGAGACCCATACCAGTGGATTTGGCGTACTTGCGACCATTTTGACCGGTAAAACCCTTATCAAAAATACGAGAAAGATCCTCTTCAGGAATACCGATGCCATTATCTTTAATGAAAAGAGTGGTCGAAGTAGTTCCCTCACGTGGCTCTGAGACAGAGGCAGAAATCCAAACGTTCTTCTCGCCAGGTGCAAGCTCTGGATTTGAATACTTTGCAGCGTTAATGAGGAGCTGTCGCAAAATAAATTCAAGCCATTTTGGGTCAGCCTTAACCACGTGGGCTAAGTCATCAAAATGCGGAGAAACGCCAGCGTCAATGAAGACACGTGCGTTGTTTTTAAGGGCATCTTTGACAATAGACTGCAAATTGACGTCTCTGATAGAAAAATCTCGATCTACGGATGCACTGCGAGCATAAAAGAGCGCCTGTTCTACCAGCGATTCAATCTTAGTGAGCTGTGTTTGCACGTCATCCATGGGCAGCGATGGATTATTTTGAGCAACCAAATGAGCTGCGGCGATAGGAGTCTTAATCTCATGCACCCACATCTCAATGTACTCGCGATATTCCTTTGATCGCATATGCTCATCGGCAAGCTGGTCCATCATAGACTTTGACATGCTTGAAAGCGCGTCCTTAAAAAGCTGCTCCTCCAGCGTTGAAGGCGTGTCCAACATGGTAGGAACCATATAGCTCTCTTTATCCGTTGCCGCTAAATCATCGGCAAGCTGCTGGTAAAACCAACGACGATGAAAATAATCGGCTAGAAGCGCAGCTGCTCCCACCACCCATAAAACCAGAATACAGTAGGCAATAGCAAACGCGTTAAGTCCAACGCCTTTAAGCATAAAGCCAATTAACGTACTGCTAGCTACAAGCGCAAGAAAGAAAATAGTTCGATTTTTTAGATACTTGAGAAACGACATAGCAGCCTACTCAATAACATAGCCAAGCCCGCGGCGCGTCATAACAAAGTCCTCAACGCCAATACTCGCAAGAGTATTTCTGAGGTGGCTAATGTTGACCGTCAACGTATTGTCATCAACAAACTCGTCCGACTGCCACAACTCTTCTTGAATACGCTGGCGAGAAACAACCGTTCCCGCATTTTGCATCAAAAGTGAAAGTATTCTGAGCTCGTTTTTGGTCAGCTCAACGCTCTTTTGATTTGCAGAAACTTTGCAAGAAGAAGAATCAAGCGTCACACCTGCATGTGAAAGCTTTGTTCCTGTTGTGACATCGCTATTTGCACGCCTCAAAACCGAAGTAATATGCATAAGCAAAATCTGGGTGTTATAAGGCTTGGCGATAAAATCGTCTGCTCCCAACGAGAGCACCATAAGCTCATCAAGATCAGTGTTTCTGCTGGTAACTACAATGATGGGAACGTTTGAGAGCTGTCGTACTTCTCGACAAATCTGTTGCCCGTCAATACCGGGAAGGTTGAGGTCCAGCAAAACCAAGTCTGGATGCGCGGCAATAATCTGTTGAGGTACAGACTCAAAAGACGTGAGCGCCTGAGCCTCAAAGCCGTTTCTTTGCAGCAGGAGAACCAACTCTTGCTGAATTTGATGGTCATCTTCTACAACTAGAATTTTTGTCATGCGTGCTCACCTCCCACTACGCTACGCAAGTCCCACAAAGCGTTTGGCGTTTTCCCAGAGTATGGTATACGTCTTCTCTTTGGGGATATCAAGTCGCTGCCAACGAAGCTCTGCCAAGCGCTCAACCGTGTGTACCACCATTGCTGGCGTACACTCCCCTCCACGCAAAGGCTCTGGCGCCATATAGGGGAAATCGGTCTCTGAAAGCAGTTGTGCC
This sequence comes from uncultured Atopobium sp., assembly GCA_916720465.1. Classification (GTDB taxonomy): domain Bacteria; phylum Actinomycetota; class Coriobacteriia; order Coriobacteriales; family Atopobiaceae; genus Lancefieldella. Next base: position 3,914 of record CAKARF010000003.1, read on the forward strand.
TCTGGACAGGAAATCATTGCAGCTCGAATATCATCAGAGCGCTTAAACGTTGCTGCGCCACCAAAAGCTACAAAGCAACCAAGGTCTGCAAAAGGCTTCATGACCTCTGGTCCATCGGTGTAGCAATGCAGATCACAGCCTGTTTTAGGAACGCCCATACGATTCAGAATTTTAAGCGCCAAATCATGAGCGTGCGTATTATCAGCACCATCACGCAGGTGCAGCTCAACGCGTTGATTGCGCTCATGTGCAATGGAGAGCTGTCGCTCAAATGCTTGGCGCTGGACCTCTTCTGGAACCTCACAATATGGTCCAAAATCAAGGCCAATCTCTCCTACGCCAACACAAAGAGGGTGCTCAAGTAACTCAAACAAGCGCTGTTCAGCTTCCTGGTTATAGTCTGGTGCGCTGTATGGGTGAGCGCCTACTACAAAATATGTGTGTTCAAACAAATACTCTGCAGGTAAATCACAGAGTACACAGAGATCTGCTTCAGCCAGCTTTGTAAAAGCATGGCGTGCCTGGCTAAGAGTGTCCTCAAACCAAGCAATAAAAGCGCTGGTATCTGCCCACTTACGAGGAAACTCTGTAGCAATATCTACGGGCACAATAAGCATACGAACACCAGCCGCGGCAGCGCGAGCAAGAGACTCTGCAGCGCTGTGCTCGTGAAGACTGCCCAGGTGACCATGGGTATCAGCAACAGGCGCCAAAACACGAGGTGTTGGACGAGGCGTACCGTAAATATCGTGAAATAGTTGACCGTCAGAAAAAGAAAGTGCGTCTACTTCTTCTGCTGGTAGATGATGCTTTTTCTTACTCACTCAAAGGCTCCAAAGCAGCTGCAAGACAAATAAAATCTTGGCTGGTCAAAACTTCTGCGCGCACCGTAGGCGCAATTCCTGTGGCGAGAAACGCCTGATCTAGCTTGTCTTTATCAAAGCCAGAGGCGCTCATTGAATTACGAATAGTCTTTCTACGCTGTGCAAAGGCAGCGTCAATAACCCTCATGGTATGCAAGAGCTCTTCTTCAGAAAGAAGCTTGGAGGTCACCGGGTTTCTCGCGATGGTGCGATCAAGGCGAACCACGGCAGAGTTGACGCGTGGAGGAGGCATAAAGTTGCCAGGACCCACCTCAAACCTGCCAGTAACCTGCGCAAACAAAGACAGCTTTGCCGTATAAGCGCCATATGCCTTAGTGGAAGGCTTGGCAGCAATTCTGTCAGCCACCTCAGCTTGCACCATGACTACCGCTCGCTCAAGTGAGGGAAGCTCTTGGAAGAACTTGAGGATTAACGTAGCTGCCACCTGATACGGCAGGTTGGATATAAACTTTGTTGGCATCGAGGCGTTTGGCGGGGTGCTCAGCGCTGCGCTCTGGGTAACGGCCGGAAGCGTGCCGTAGGCCTCGGCAAGCTTCTGCGGCGTGATTGCCAGCGCATCGCCCATGACCAGCGCAAACGAGTCTGGATGAGGCTCTTTACAGGTTACTGCTAAGACTTGCTCCAGCTCAGAGTCTGCCTCAAGCGAGCAAACCGCGCGGGCGTTGTCGAGCAAGGCCACCGTGAGGGTACCCAGACCGGGTCCAACCTCGACAACCACATCGGTAGGCTGGACCTCTGCAAGTTGGACGATCTTCTCGATAATGTGGTCTTGCACCAAGAAGTTTTGTCCCAGCCTGTATTTGGTGGCAAGGCCAAAACGTTCCAGCGTTTCTTTAGTGGCGCGCTGATTAGCAAGCCACGATGTTTGATGCAATGCGCGCTCCGACACGATTACTTGCTTGCAAGACGTGGGAACAGAGCGTCTCCCTTAGAGACAGCCAGGCCGCCCTGAAGCTTGCCCCATACGCACTCGCTGCGGGTATCGGTAGAGGTAATCTCTGCCTCGTCAAGGCTCATACGGCGCAGAACCTCTGCAGACGTAGTAGGCATGAATGGCATAAAGAGATGAGCACAAATGCGGATAGACTCAAGCAGCGTATAGATAATCTCTGCAAGCTCTGATGCGCGCTCAGGGTCTTTTGCCACTGTCCAAGGTGCAGCGTCCTCAATATAGTGGTTAGCTGCGTGGACAAGCTCCATGATGATGTTCTTAGCGCCTACGTAGTCCATCTTCTCCATGCAAGCGGCGTAGCGGTCATAGATGCCCTCAGCCAGCTTGCGCAGTGGGTGATCTGCAGGAACAGTAGAACCATCAAAGGTTGGAGTGACACCCTCAAAGTATTTATCGCTCATGTTAAGAGCGCGAGAAACCAAGTTGCCCCAGCTATTTGCCAAGTCAGCGTTATAGACCTGCTCCATGCGCTCAAAGGAAATGCCCGAGTCCTCGCCAGGAGTGACGTCGGTCATGAAGTAGTAGCGGTAGCCCTCAACACCCAGCAGGTCCAAAACGTCCTTAGGTGCAATGGCGTTTCCGCGAGACTTACTCATCTTCTCAACAACGCCAGTCTCAGAATTACGGACGTTAAGGAAGCCGTGAGCAAAAATGTGCTCAGGTACAGCCTCGCCAAGAGCCATAAGCATTGCAGGCCAAATGACACAGTGGAAGCGGATGATGTCCTTACCAACAACGTGCATCTGAGCTGGCCAGAAACGCTTTCTCATGGCAGCAGCCTCTGGACTGTCATCGCCATAGCCAACAGCAGTGTAGTAGTTGAGAAGAGCATCAAACCAGACGTAGGTTACGTGAGACTCATCAAAAGGAACAGGAACGCCCCAGTCAAAGCTGGTACGGGATACAGAAATATCCTGGAGGCCAGACTCAACAAAGCTGCGTACCTCGTTTGCTCGGAAGTCTGGCTCAATGAAATCTGGGTGCTCAGCATAGAGCTCAAGCAGCTTGTCCTGGAATGCGGAAAGCTTGAAGAACCAAGACTCCTCAGAAACGCGCTCAAGCTCACGATGGCAATCTGGGCAGAGGTGTGCACCCTTGCAACCAGCCTCTTCGTCTGCTTTTTCTACCTGGGTCTCAGTGAAGAAGGTCTCCTCGTGGATGCAGTACCAACCATCGTAGGATCCCTTGTAGATGAAGCCGGCCTCACGCATGCGCTCCCACAGGTACTGGACAGCTTTTACGTGACGCTCATCAGTAGTACGGATGAAGTCGTCGTATGAGATGTTGAGCTCTTCATAGAGTCCCTTGAAGAAAGGAACCTGCGAGTCGCACCATGCCTGTGGAGACAGTCCGTGATCAGCTGCAGCAAGAGCGACCTTCTCGCCATGCTCGTCCATACCGGTGAGGAAAAATACATCGTAGCCAGCAGCGCGTCTAAAGCGAGCCTGGATATCGCAAAGCAGGGTGCAGTACGCAGTTCCCAGGTGTGGCTTTGCGTTGACGTAATAAATTGGGGTGGTGATAAAGTATGACGGCTTGGCCTCGGGCATAATGACTCCCTCTGTGTAAGTTGCAATAACTTATCCAGTATAGAGCAAATGCTGGGCTTTCTTTGTGTTGGTATAGTGATTATGCCTCGTGAGCAAGAATTGCCTGGTATGCCTCATCGCGCGCAATACCAAACTTCTGAGCAAGCTCTTTGGCCAGCGCTGATTTTCTGGTACCCGCAGCAAGACCAGCCTCTATTGCGTCTTCAAGCGAGAGCTGAGACTCGCCCGCTACCTGCAACGATGTGGCGACAAGCTCTTCTTCTGTGGGAGCCGCAATAACCAAAACACACTCGCCTTTGAGGTTCTCTTTTGCAGCAAGTGTCTCAACAAGACAAGGGGCCACATCGCGCACTACTTCTTCATGCAGCTTAGTAAGCTCTCTGACAAGGGCCACCTGCCTAGTTGGAAACACCTCGGCTATGGCCTCAACCGTTGCAAGCACTCTAAACGGAGACTCATACAGCACAATAGTGCCCGGAATTGATGCAAGCTGCTGTAAGCGCTGAACAATCTGTCCATGCTTTCTGGGCAAGAACCCTTCAAAAAAGAAATGATCACTTGCCAGGCCCGATGCAACAAGCGCACAGGTTACCGCAGAAGGACCCGGAATAACTTCCGTTGCAAGGCCTTCTAAAAGCGCCGCATCAACCAAATGCTGACCCGGGTCAGAGATGCCTGGCATACCCGCATCTGACACAAACGCAACACGCTGACCAGCACGAAGCCTTTCAAGCGTTGGCTCAATTTGCGACTCAATAATATTTTGATCACAGCGCTGCAGAGGCACATGAATGTCAAATGCCGAGAGGAGCTTTGAGGTCACGCGCGTGTCCTCACATAAAATGACATCTGCTGCTGCAAGCGTTTCTTTAACGCGCGGTGACGCGTCCGAAAGGTTTCCAATAGGCGTGCCCACAATAGACAGTTTACCTGCTAAAAGAGTAGATTCTGTCATTATTCGAGCATTCCCCTCTCAAACGTTGCAAGCGCAACGCGTGCGTCCCATGCAGCCAAAAATGCAGAGGTCTTCCAGGTCTGAAAGAACCATGCAGGACACGTATTGTACACTTTGAGCTGACCAGAAGTATAAATGCGCTCAAGTGCAATTCTTCCTTCTGCCGTCATAGCACCGTCAATGCTAGGCAGTGATGCAGACCACTTGCCCACCATGACCGGCAGACCACCAGAGGCAGACGTCTTCAAATATGCTTCGTTTTTATCAATGAGCTGCTGAACGCCACGAGGACCTGAGCAATCAATTCCCTCGCAAGGTTTATCAAGGTGAGCATCAAGCCAAACGTTTTGATAGGCCTGCTGGCTCATAAAACGCCTAAATCCCTGAGGCCAACCACCATCTGGGAGAATAACCACAGGCTCTTCTCCTGCAACAGATCTAATAGCCTCATACGCACGGCGATAATAGTTTCTGAGCGAGTGGCCAGGTATTCCATCAGTGAGCTTAAAACCCTTGCGCACGCGAGGCTTAACCTCATCGGCTACTTCGATGCCATAAAAACCACTGCGGTGAGCATAGTGAAGGGCAAGCTTATGCAGAATAGAAAGAGACTTTTCTCCAGAAATTCTGGTACGTGGAGCACCACCTGGCTGATCGTCCAAACCATCGGGCAATCCTGGATTTACTGCCAGTACAAAAATAACATGCAGGCCAAGTTCCTCTGCCCATTCAAGAGCTCTATCAAGCTCGGTAATGCAGCTAACGTATGGAGTACCTGCGGCTTCTTCATCAAAAACGTACCAAGGCACAGAAATTCTTACCGCATTAAAACCACGTGCGGCAATACTGACAAAGTCAGAACTCTGGATAAATGAAGAACGATGCGCTTTAACAAGAGCGTGGTAGTCCTCAACACCCAGCGCTTTAATGAGCTGAGCCTCATCAACGCAGCCCGTGCGTGCAAACGGCTCAGGAGTTACCCACGGTTCAAGCGTAAGCCAACCGGTTAAATTGACGCCCCGCAACGCTCCGTGAGCCATGAAATTCCACCTCGATAAAAGATAAAACCTCTACATACGTAGAGTATACCCATCGAGATTATGTTGCTCACGCAAGCTTTAAAAAACAACAGGTTACTTCATATTTTTTGAATAAATGGCACAATTGTTGGGCGTCTCATCAACCTCAACAGAAGAGACAGCTAAGCCTTCCGCTTCAAGTTGCTCAAACAGATACTTAGCCAAGTTTTCTGCTGTTGTTCTAAAAGGCAAAATGGTGAGCGAGAAACCCTCTTCTTTGAGACAGCTCAAAGTCTTTTCAGAAAGTGAACCCTCCTCAATCAAAAACGTGTGATCGAGAGAATCGCACAGCGCACGGACCTTACGCTTAAAGACGCCAAAGTCCATAACCATGTCTTTTTCTGTACCAGACTCACCAAGCTCTGCAGCAGAAATGCAAGCAGTTACATGCCAGCGATGACCATGGAGATTCTCGCACTTGCCGTAGTAGTTGGTAAGAAAATGCGCTGAGTCAAAGGCATATTCGGTCTTAAGCGTATACATTACGCGTTATCCTTTGAACCGCGTCCGCGATCATCGCGTCCAGCTCTTCTATGCCTACGACGTGCAGCGTTTTGAGGCTGAGCGTCTCTAGATGCAGCATTAGGCGTACCGTTTGAACCAGAAGCATTCTGTGGGGCGTTCTGGGTCTTCATACCTGCTCTATCACCTGGACGACGAGTCCTCTTTGCACGGACTGGCGCCTGTGCCTCATCAGCTTTCTGTGGCGCTTGAGGAGCATCCGTTCTTCTAAAGCGCTTTCCCTGTGGCTGCTTCTGCGCAGGAGCGGTGCTCTGCTCGCTCTTCTGAGGAACCTGAGTATTTGCAACACCTTCATCCGTTGCGTGATGACGGCGACGGGTGCGACGCAGTGTATCTGTTGAAGCATCAAAAGTACTGGAACCAGGGTTGACCTGAGCATTCTTTGAAGTTCTTACACGACGGGTGCGAGAAGAACTTTGAGCGCCTTGCTCTTCTCGGGCATTTCTTGCACCAGAATTCTTGGCGTTTTCCTGCTTATATGCAGAGTTCTGCTCGGAGCGATCACGCTTGCGCCTTGGAGCCTCTGTGACAAAGAGATCAGGGTTAATCTCCGGCTCTTCATCCACAATCAGACCGTTTGCCCTATCAAGTTCTGCCAGCGCCATCTGAACCTCAACAGATTCAAGGCGCTCAAGTGCAACGCGAGAAACGCTATCTGGCCTGCAAGAACAGCCAAGGTCTTCCGACTTCTGCTGAGCCGCAGGAGATGTGTCCATGTCAGCAAGAGGAATACGTACCACCTTGCCACTCTCAAGACGAAGCGCAATCTCCTCTTTTGGCGTGTTGTACTCAACAATTTTTGCCATGCCTAGAGGAGTTTCAATGACAGCATTGCGCTTTGGAGCACGGTTCTTAAAGTCACGATAAGCTTCAAACTCATAGCGCAAGCAGCACATTAAGCGGCCGCAAGCACCAGAAATCTTAGTGGAGTTCAAAGGCAAATCCTGCTCTTTTGCCATGCGGATAGAAACTGGCTCAAAAGAGAGACCAAACCTTCTACAGCAAAGCTCTTGTCCACAGTGACCGTAGCCACCAATGACCGCTGCTTCTTCCCTGACGCCAATCTGACGCATGTCAATGCGCTCATGAAGCTCATGAGAAAGCTCACGGACAAGCTGCCTAAAGTCCACACGATCATCAGCCGAGAAGTAACATACGACCTTCTCGCCATCAAAAAGGTACTCGACACCAATAGGCTTCATCTCAAGTTCTTCTTGAACAGCAAACTTCCTGAATACTGGAAGCGCGGCCTCGCCCTTAGCGGCAAGCTCTTCTGCGCGAGCAAGGTCTTCTTCAGTTGCTACACGAACAACGTCTTTGAGCTCGGCTTTGTTTGTCTTGTACTCAAACTCTTCCTGCGAAATCTCACGAGGATCAGCAACAGCAAGACCAATCTCTAGACCGCGCTCGGTCTGACAAATGACGTGGTCACCTTCAAGAACGCCGGACTCCTTTGGATCAAACCAAAGGTCGCGCGCGGCGTATTCAAATTTCACCGGGACAACGGTGGGCATGTAAGTGCCTCCTTGATATGCAGCAGCATAACCTCAAGGGTTAGCTGGGGAGAAACAGAGCGGTCCAGGTTGTATTGAGCCTCTTGCACAGCAGCTAAAGCCCCAAGAACACCCTGGGTATGAGTTTGAGATGCAATGCGGTCGATAATGCCTGCTGCATCCGTATTTACTATTTCTTCATCAACTGCCTCGCAACACAAAAGCACGTCGCGAAGAAGCGATTCCAGAATTGCCAACATTTCTATGATACCCGAACGTTCGCGTGCTGTGAGTTCTCGCTTATTTGCCGCCTCAACCTGCTTCAAAGCAGCACTGGTAAGAAAGTCCTCGTTTTGGGCAAGCGCCTCCTCTTGCGCACGTCTTACATCACCTAGAGGAATTTTTGCAGCTTCTATCAGCTCTTTTGCGGAAGTAAGCACATCCCACGAGTCATTTCTGAGCAGGTTGCCAAAAACATCAATGAGCTGTCTGCGAATGTTTTTGCGCGTAGCAGACTGCAAAAACTCCACAGCTCTACCAGGAGTTCCTGTTGCCGCAAGTGCAATACGAGCTTCTTGTTCTGTGGCAGAAATCTCTCGCATAATGGCAGCTTTAGCTGCAGCGTCAGTAAGCGTTCTAAACGCAACTACCTGACAACGAGAAACAATAGTGGGAAGCACCGCAGAAGAAGAACGTGCAGACAGAATAAAGATGGTGTCTGCAGGTGGCTCTTCAATAGTTTTGAGCAGTGCATTTGCAGAATTTTCTCTGAGCAAATCAGCGCGGTCAATCACGTAAATCTTATGAGCTGAGCGCATGGGCGCCAGACTAACGTCTGCAATAAGCTGACGAATCTGCTCAATAAGGTAGCCATTTGCGGAGGCTGGAGTAAGTACGTGCACGTCAGGGTGGGTACCACGAGAAATACGAATGCAGTCGTCACAGGCAGCGTCGCCACCTTGAGCACAGAGAACACACTGCGCCAAAGCCTTGGCCGCAAGACCTTTACCAGAACCAGGTGCTCCTACAAACAAATAGGCATGAGCAAGCTTGTGCTCATGCAGTGCACGCGCAAGCAAGTTCTGAACCTGAGGTTGATCCTGAAGACGCGTTAATGCCTGAGGAAGTGGATAGGTATTCTGCGTAGTATGTGTGTACTCTTGAGTCATAAACATCACTCACCAAGCTCACAAATACCTGGGATAAGATCAGCTAACACCTGGCGAGTACGCGCACGGACCTTATCAATAGTGCCATCTGCATCGACAGCTTTTACACGCTCCGGCTCATTTTGCAAAAGTTGCTTATAACCAGCAAAAACACGTTCCTGGAAGGCAACGCCTTCTGCCTCTAGTCTATCGGTGTCATTTTGCGTAGCGCGCGCATGAGCAACCGTAGGCTCAAGCATAAAGACAAGAGTTCTATCAGGAGAAACCCCACAGCTTCCCAAGCGATTTGCACGGTGCACGAGGTCTGTATCAAGACCGCGACCAGCTGCTTGATAGGCAAAAGTAGAATCGTAGAAACGATCGCACAGAACAATCTTGCCCGCAGCTAGAGCTGGTCGAATAACCTCTCCTACCAGCTGAGCGCGACTTGCTTCATAGAGCAACAGCTCACACTCATCGCACATCATGCCATTTTCTGGATTGAGTACCACACCTCTGATCTGCTCAGAAATAGCAGTGCCACCGGGCTCACGAACAAAAACCACATCAAAGCCAAGTGCTTCAAGGTCTTCTCGCAGAAGAGAAGCTTGTGTTGACTTACCACAGCCATCAACGCCTTCAAGCGTAATGAACAGGCCTTGTGATGTACGTAAGTCTTTATTCATGCTTCCCTCCCTCTTAACTATCTCACGATACAGGCAGATTGTGTTTCTCGCCATGAATATTCTAAAGGTTTTGCGCATTTCCACATGAAGAGCGCTCAAAAATGGGTAAAAATACGTATGGAGCGGGCGTTGGAGAGGGACGCTCGTTCTTCCGAAAACGGTGCACCTCTCGATGCACCGTCATACGTTTACTTTTTTGCTGCCTTGGTGGATTTGGTGCCCTTAGTACTCTTACGAGCGCCTCTACGCGAGGCAGTTTTCTTTTCTTTACCAGGGCAATCGTAGTTTGGACAAAGCTTCCAAGGACCACGCTGAGTAGTAACAACCACCATAGGAGCGCCGCAATCTGGACAGACCTCATCGGTCTTCTCGAGCTTTCCACGAGCAGGCAGAGGATAGCTGGTCTCGCACTCCTCGTAGTTGGTGCAGCGAATAAAACGCTTGCCCGTGCGCTCTGACTTGTGGGCCACCAGATCCCCGTGCTTGCCATTGGCCTTGCAGGTTGGACACTCACCCACAATAAGATCTGGCTCTGCGTTTGTAGGACAAGCAGGATTAATGCAAGTCTCATACGCGCGCTGTCTAAACGGCTGAACCTTTACGCGAGGAGCACCACACTCTGGGCAAACGCCAGCCTCTCCCTCAAGCGGCTCAACGCGTCCCTGAGGCAGTGGATAGGTAACATCGCAGTCTGGCCAACCCATGCAGCCAACAAAGCTTCCACGAGTCTTCAGAGAGCTCTTAGCAACCAAATCTTTGCCACACTTAGGGCAGGTTCCCACCTTTGCATCAGCAGTAACAGCATCAGCAATAGCCTCAGACAGGTCTTCTTTGTGGTCAATGAGCGTATCAATCATGCCCGCGAGCAGCGCTCTTGAGTGCGTAACAACACCATCACGCGTATCTTTGCCCTCAGCAACGCTAGTCATATCGGACTCAAGCTCCGCCGTCATATCAGGCGAGGTAATGTGTGGTGCAAACTGCGAAAGTGCATCAACAATTGCCATACCAAGCTGACTTGGCTCAACAGGATCATTCTTGAGATATTTACGCTGGTAGAGCGTATCAATAATGGAGGCACGCGTAGACTTTGTACCCAGACCGCGCTTCTCCATCTCTTGAATAAGCTTGCCCTGGCTATAGCGAGCAGGTGGCTCTGTCTGCTTTGCATCAAGCGACAAAGACTGAATGGAGACAATCTCCCCTTCGCCGACATCAGGAATCTGATCGTCTTTCTTAAGGCCAAAGGGATAAATCTCTCTAAAGCCTGGCTCAGCTAAGACCGTTCCATTGGCAACAAAGGGCTGACCTGCAACATCAAGCGTAATCTTAGTGCCACTCATAGTAGCTGGACCCATAAGGGTTGCAAGGAACCTTCGAGCAATCAGGTTATAGAGCTTCCAAGCTGCGGGCTGCAAGGCATCTGGATTTGCTGCCGCTGTTGGATAAATTGGTGGGTGGTCGGTAGACTCCTGCTTGCCACGAGTAGCGTGAAGCTTTGGCTGACCCAAGAGCTTTTTGCAGGTAGGAGCATACTGAGGAACCGAAGACAGTGTACGAACACAATCCTTCAAGTCAAGCGAACTTGGATAGACCGTGTTATCAACACGTGGGTATGAAATCAAGCCGTCCATGTAAAGAGACTCTGCCAAACGCATAGTTCTAGCTGGCGAGATACCCTCTGCAGCTGCAGCCGCCTGCAGCGACGTAGTGTTAAATGGAGCTGGTGGCTGTTGCTTTCTGCTACGAGATTCAATCTCGACAACCGTTGCCTGCGTTTGATCCTTAACAACTGCGTAAGCTGCATCTGCTTCCGCCTGATCCCAGAACCTTGCGGTCTGGTGAACCATCTTGAACGTTGCTTCCGCATCATCTTCTGGAGCAGCAACACCAGAAATAACCCAATAATCTTCTGGCTTAAATGCTAAGCGCTCACGCTCGCGCTCAACAACAAGTGCCAGCGTAGGAGTCTGAACACGACCAGCAGAGCGTGTATTGCCCAGGCCGCCAAAGCGTGCGGTGGTCAGGTAACGGGTCAGCACAGCACCCCAAATGAGGTCGATATACTGCCTGGACTCACCTGCTGCAGCCAAGTTGTAATCAAGGTCCACCAGGTTATTGAAGGCGGTCTCAATCTCTGTCTTAGTAAAGGCAGAGTAGCGTGCACGAAATACCGCCAGATTAGGATTAACCGAGAGAACCTGTGCCAATGCATCAGAGCCAATAAGCTCTCCCTCGCGGTCAAAGTCTGTACCGATAATGACTGACTCTGCCTTCTTAGCAAGGTTCTTGAGGGCGCGAATAATCTCTTTTTCTGCAGGTTGTTTATCTACAGGAGCCCAAATCAAATAGGGCAAGCTGGGGATTTTCCAACCCTTAAGGTCAACGCCATCTGCCATAAAAGGCTTGCGCTTAACCTTGTACGGGGGGCGCTCAAGGCCATCTGGAACATCTGCAGGAAGGTGCTCCCCTTCTGCAGTTTCTCCATACCAGCCCTCTTCCTTATCAAACTTGAGAGCCAAAGGAAAATCCGGCTGCAGAATATGACCGCGAAGACCAATAGCAACATGGTCTTCTCCGCCACGTCTAAAACGATAAACAGGAGTGTTGTATACCTTGTCTGTCTCAGGCTTACCCGATTCAGACAGAAGGCGAGCAATCTGCTGCGCTGCGTCGTTTTTCTCGGTAACAACTAGAATCAAAGAACAACACTCTCCAAAGTAAAAATGAAACTATTAGATTTTGTCCAGCTCGTGCTGCTCGTAGTCCTCGCGGCTCCACTTAAGAGCAGCTTTGCCATCACGGGCAATAATGACGTAACGAGCAACTGCCAGAGCAACTTCGTACAGCAGGATAAGAGCTGCAAACATCAAAATCATGGTGACAGGCGATGCGTCAGGAGTAACTACTGCAGAAAGAATCATCAGACCAACATAGACATAGCGCCACTGCTCACGCATGTCCTTGTAAGGAACAAGGTGAAGAATAGCCAGGTAGAAGATAACCAGTGGAAGCTGGAACGCAACGCCAAAGCCAATTTCAAACATCATAATAATGTTGAGATAATCGCTTGCCTCATTAATGGTTCCTGCAAACTCCTGCGACTGACCAATCATCCAACCAATTGCAGTGTTCAAAATGATGAAGTAGCAGAACAGCATGCCCAAGAAGAACAAGGTAATCATGGCTGCCACGGTAGGAACAACCCACTTGCGCTCTTTAGCGTTAAGCGCAGGCAAGAAGAACGCCATAATCTCCCAGATGATAATAGGTGTGCAGATAATCACCGAGAAGAAGAAAGCTACCTTAAACCTGATGCTAAAGCCGCCAAGGACCGAGATAACCGTAAGCTTACCGTCAGTTAAAAACTCCCTGATAGGGTCAATCAAAATCTCAATCAATGCAGGTGTAGCAAAATAAATAATGATTGCGGTAACAAAAAGCGATACCACCACAATGGTCACACGACGACGGAGCTCTCCCAGGTGATCAAAAAGTGGCATACGAGCTGGAGTAATAGGCATTACACGCGAAAGCTGGACTTATGCGTCCTGGCTTTCTCCCTCCTCTCCAGCAACTTCTTCTTTCTTGTCTTCTGCTATGGAGCGAGAAGAACGTGCAGATCCAAGGTTATACAGGTCTTTTGCAGACGGAGCAGCAGCAGGAGTTTCTTCTGTAGCCTGAGGTGCCACGTGCTCAGTTACCTCTGTGGAATCATCAGAGAAAGCAACAGAAGAGGTAGCTTGTGGTGCAGATGCAGGAGCCTCTGCCTGCTCTGCCTCCTGGATCTGCTCAGCCTGCTTGCTCTGTTCAGCTGCCTCAGCAGCAACCTTCTCAGCTGCGGCCTTCTCAGCTGCCTCACGCTCTTCCTTGAGACGAGCACGACGCTCAGCAAAGGTCTCCTGGTGATCAGTGTCCTCGCGATCAGCATCAGATGCAGCATTTTTGAGCTGCTCGGAGCGCTTGGGTTTCTCGTGAAGTGCATCCGCTGCAGGATCAAGTAAGTCTGCACGGACAACTTTATTAAAGCCTTCTTGAGCGTTCTGGAACTGTCTGAGAGCACGGCCAAGCGTGCGGCCCATACCAGGTAATTTATCAGGACCAAATACTAAAAATGCAAAGAGCAGAATTAGTACGAGCTCTGTTTCTCCAATGCCAAACACAAGCAATACCTTTCTGGAACAAACATAAACAAGCTCTTTGAACAGTTGCATCAAAGAGCTTGCAAGTTACTAAACCTACTTGCGAACGTTAAGGTCTTTATCAACCCCAAGAAGCGTAAAGACACGCTCCACGTTTTTCTGAGGGTTTGCAACAACAAGCACAGAACCGCTCTCTTGTGCTCGATGTGCGGCACCCACTAAAACGCCAATGCCCGTCGAATCAATATAAGCTACCTCAGCAAAATCAGCTTCAACTTCTTTTGCTCCATCGGCGAGCGCAGTATCCAAAGCATCACGAAGCTCGGAGGCGTTTGATACGTCTACCTCGCCCTCAATGCGAATAATGGTCTTTGTATCTGTAATTTCAGAGCTTATCTCTAGTGCCATAACTCCTCCTTACTTGGTGTTATTTGAAGAGGTAGAGGTGTTTCCGTTTAATGCATCAAGAACTTTCTGTGCATTATCCCTCACACCGGCGCTATTATCGGAATCCTTTTCAATTGCCTTCTGCAGTGCCTCTTTTGCAAGATCTACTTGATCAGTAACACGATACATCATTCCCAAATTAAGCCAACCGTTAGCATAGTCTGGAGAGCGATCCGTTACTGCCTTAAGTGCCTCAACAGCACCTGTTTGATCTCCTGCGTAGAACTGTGCAATTGCCCTATCAACACGGACTTCATCAGAATCATTTGAAGCAAGATACGTATCGTACTCAGCAATTGCTTTGTTAATCAGCTGCAAAGACTGCTTCTGAACAGAGTCATCTTGAGAAGAACTCTTAAGCGCCATTCCCCAACCTAGATACGTGCGAGCCAAATCAAGATGTGCTGGTAGATTATCTGGATTGGACTGAATGGCAGACTCTTTTTCTTCTGCCTGTTTCTGATAGACCTGGTTAATAGCCTCAGGAGAATTTTGCTGAGCCTGATGCTGCTTTTGTGAATTAAAGAAAATGCTGGCAAGAGAAGGCAGCATCATAGAAATAGCAATAAAGAGCGAGAATACTCCAATAGCAATCTTCATGCCTGTAGAAGGACCTGGTTTTTTAGGAGCCTCATCGGGCTTGCGGTCCTTTGCCTTCTTTTTTGCGGTCTGGTTTGCCATAGCAACCAGCTCTTTTTCTGCCTTCTGTTCTGGTGTAAGTTTTGGCTTTGAAGTATTAGTTGGCATTCAACATCCAATCGCTTTTTCTAAACATAGTTAATCAAGATACGGCAGAATGGGCTTACTTTCAAAGTAAATACCAAAGTTACACAAGCTATCCCCAGACGCTCTGACCACGATCAACTTTTGCTAGTCGAGCACTTACCTGTTTAACAGCAACAATAAAGACATCAAGCGCTGCATCAAGCTCTTCCAACGTTGGGTAACTTGGAGCAATTCTGATATTAGTGTCAAAGGGGTCCTTGCCACTTGGCCACGTAGCACCTGCAGGCGTCATGGTAACGCCAAGCTCATGTGCGCGAGAAACAATTGCGCGTGCAGAGCCAACAGGACCATCAAACGAGACAAAGTAGCCGCCCTTAGGATGAGACCAGGTTGCAACGCCTAAATCTCCCAGACCCTCCTGCAATTTGCGTTCAACCAGTTCAAAACGTGGTCGAAGCAGCTCGGCATGCTTTTGCATATGGGCTTCAATACCTTGAACATCTTTGAGGAAACGCACATGTGCCAGCTGCGAGATTTTCTCGGGAGAAACTCGAGCAACCTTGAAAGCGCTCTGGATTTCTTTAATGTCTGCAGGGCTTGCAGCAACCCAGGCCATGCCTGAACTTGGGAAGGTTACCTTTGCCGTTGAAGCAAAAGCAATTACCAGGTTCTTTTGAGTGCCACCTGCAGCAACCTCTGAAAGCGCATCAAAGATATTTAAGAGCTGAGGGGCCTCAGATTCTGGTACAAAGGCGTGAATTGCGTAGGCGTTATCCCAGAAGATTCTAAAGTCAGGAGCAGCAGGTTTGAGGTTTGCAAAAGCACGAACTACCTCATCTGAATAGGTAATGCCAGTTGGGTTTGCAAAACGTGGCACACACCAAATTCCTTTAACAGAGCTGTCGTTCTCAACAAGCTCCTTGACCACGTCCATATTGGGGCCATCGTCGGTCATAGGGACTGCAATATTTTCAAAGCCGTAATGCTGTGTAATAGCAAAATGACGGTCATAACCGGGAGCGGGGCACAGAAACTTGAGTGTAGTGCTCTGGGCCTTTGCAGCCGCCATCTGCTCTGCCCAAGACGGCTGACCAGAAAGACCGTGGGTAACGGCATGAGAAATAATGTCATGCATAAGGTTAAGGCTAGAAGAGCCGTTTACGATGACCTGATTAGCAGGTACACCTGTGAGCTCCGCGGCAAAAGCTCGCGCAGAAGGAAGGCCCCAGGGGTCTCCGTAGTTGTCCGCAAAAGCGCCGCCGTCAGTCAGGTCAGAACTGGAGTTCAGCTCATCAAGCATAGGCTTAGACAGCGCCGTCTGTGCAGGGCTTGGCTTTCCGCGAGCCATATCAAGCTTGAGGTTTTTCTCGCCAAGTGCACGGGCTTCTTGTCCAATAAGCTCAAGGACCTGGTTAAGATCAGCGTCGCTCATCTTCTGATAAGCGTTTTGCTCAGAGGTTGATTTTGGCTGGAACAGCTCGCGAGAAACTAGCTCAAACATGACACTCCCCTTTTTGGTCTTTGCGTGATACAAAGTATAGGTGATTTGAAAATCGACGCGACAAGGAGAATCATGGCAAATTCTGCACAGCCTGGCATGCGCTCGGAGGCATATGGCGAGCTCCAGCACCTTGTTGACAATCTTTATAAGCGTAAACCTTCGGGCACAGTCACTAAGGTTGACGTGCTGATTCAAGCTGAAGTAGACGATCTTGAAGAAGATTTGCAAGAAGTTATTGAGTTGATTCCATCGGGCACATATGTCCGCGCTCGCCTCTGCGATCAGATTAACTCAATTGTTACGGCACACGGCTGGGGCTTTACCTACGGCACGGTCGAGTAGCTCTAAGCTTCCCTTATGCAGTTCTTGCGATGCTTGTAAAACTCTGAAACGTGTACAAAGAGTAGACCCAAAATTGCAGAAGCAAACGATGCAGCGAGAACAGCTACTTTAGCTGCAAGAATCTCCCCTGCATCTGGGAATGCAAGATTAGAGATAAGAATTGACATGGTAAAGCCAAGGCCGCCCATAAGACCTACGGCTGTAATCTGAATCCAGTCAACTTTTGCAGGAAGCTTGCAAATCTTACATTTGACCAGCAACAACGTTACAAAAATAATTCCCAGTGGTTTTCCAAGAACGGCACCGAAGAAAACGCCATGTGCAATAGAGCTGCTCAATAGAGCAACGAAATCTGCTCCCACCAACGTAATCTGCGCATTTACAAAGGCAAAAATAGGCAGAACAACAAAGTTTACAAAGACAGAAATATAGTGCTCAACACGCTGAAGCGGTGGAGTTACGTGATGCATGACCTGCTCGACGGAGTTAGCACCATGGGTAAAGTCATGCTGACCCAAAACGTGATGCTCATCATCGTAGTGATCATCAAGCTCACGAGCACGTCTTGAAAGCCAGCTTCCCAGCTTGCTCAGGCGAACATCAGAATGAGACGGCAAGAAGAAGGCAAGAAGAACGCCTGCAAGGGTTGCATGAATTCCCGAGTGGTACATGCAGACCCAAAGAACCAAACCAACAAGCAAATAAGGACCAGAAGAATAAATCTTTAAGCGATTCATTCCCCACAAAATAACAAGAACACCAAGAGAAGCTGCTAACCAGGCAATATCTGGCGTGTGACCATAGAAAAGCGCAATGACCACAATAGCCAGGATATCGTCGGCAATAGCAAGTGTCTGGAAGAACACCTTAGTCTGTGGGCTAATTCTGTTGCCCAACAGCGACATGACACCCAGCGCAAACGCAATATCGGTTGCAATTGGCGTTGCCCATCCATGAGGGGCAGTGCTTGCGTTAAGCGCCAGATAAATAAGGGCAGGAACTGCAACGCCACCAACAGCCGCAAGCATAGGAAGCATTGCCTGTCTTGGCTTTCTGAGCTGGCCAACAGTTACTTCATACTTAAGCTCAATACCTACCAGCAAGAAGAAGATTGCCATAAGGAAGTCATTCACAAAGGTTTCTAGAGCCATATGTGCATGAATCATTCCAAGCGAGAAACTCATTTGGACTTCAAGAATTTCTCGAACCACCTCATGAGCAGGTGAGTTGGCAACTACAAGTGCAATAAGAGCCGCAAGCACCATGACTGCTGCTGCAATAGTGCTGTTAGAGGTGATTTTCTTTAGAGAAGAGCGCTGACTAATTCTTCTTACAACTGCGGGCTCTCTATAAATACTAGACATTATCTGCCGTTCTCTCTTTATCTAAATGGTATTGGCCGTTAGCTATGCAAGTTTTTCTCGATTTATATGTCTAGTGTACCGTCTACCTACCGTTGAGGGCAACTTGTCATATCTCAAGAAAACGGGGTATATCTCTATGTAAAATGTGGGTAATAGAAAGTCAACGTTTAGCTACTTGTAGCACGTATATATTTGGAGCGGATAATGGACACTAAGCGAATTGCCATCATCACAGACTCAGGAACTAATGTCCCACCTGATTTTGTTGCTGAGCACAATATTCGTATCACCCCACTTCGCATTAACTATTCTGACGGCTCTTCCTACGAGTCTGGTATTACCATCACGCCAGCTGAGCTTGTTGCTCGCTTTGAAGAAGAAGTTCCTAAGACATCACTTCCTTCTCCTGAGGGCATTAAAGCTGCCTTTGATGATGCAAAAGCAGCGGGGTACGAGGGTGCTGTTTACGTTGCTATCTCCTCTGGACTCTCTGCAACCTGCGATACTGCTCGCATGATTGCAGAGTCCATTACAGACTTCCCTATTTATGTTGTTGATACCAAAAACATTGGTATTGCTTCCGGTCTTATTGTTATTGAGGCTCAACGTCTTATTGAGCTGGGTCTTTCTCTTGAGGAGATTGGCGCCAAACTTGATCAGGCTTCTCTGAACACACGCGTATACTTCTCCGTTCCAAGCCTTGAGTATCTACGTAAGGGTGGCCGCATTTCTGAGGCAATTTATCGCATTGGTTCTATGTTGAACATCAAACCTGTTCTTACCTGCGATGAAAATGGCAAATACACCATTGCCAAGAAGACTCGTGGTTGGCAGAAGTCTCTAGCAGGACAGATTGCTCTAGGAGCAGCCTTTGCTCAGAAATTTGACCGCGTCCATGTAGGAATTTGCTGCTCCGCGCCAAATATCATTTACTCCGAAATGGAAGCCATGATTAAAGAAGCAATCCCTAATGTCACCGACTTTAGGTATGTCGAGGCTGGCTCGGACCTTCTTGTCCATACGGGACCAGGCCTTGTTGGTTATGCCGTATTTGGCTACTAAAAGTTAATCGCCTCATGCAACTAAGAACAGCCGCCCACTCAGGCGGCTGTTTTCTTGTAGAGAGCACGTAGGGCGAGAAGGGCTTCTCGCCCTATGCGTCTAGGGTTACAGCAATGGCTGATCCACGAAGAAGCCTTGGTCGTCAAGGAGATTGGAGTCGTCTGCTGCCTCAGTAGCAAGCTGATCGCAGCGCTCGTTAAGCGGATGACCGGCGTGACCCTTAACCCACTTGAAGCTCACCTCATGGTCTTCCATAGCAGCAAGGAGACGCTTCCAAAGGTCTACGTTTTTGACCGGCTCTTTAGATGCCGTTTTCCAGCCTTTTCTAATCCATCCCGAGACCCATTTTTGATTAAACGCATCAACCACGTACTTAGAGTCGGAATAGAGCTCTACCTGACAGGGGCGCTTAAGGGCCTCAAGTGCAACAATGACGCCAAGGAGCTCCATACGGTTATTCGTAGTGGTTTTATAACCCTGACTGAACTCTTTTGTATGCTGCTGGCCGGAAGGATCGGTATACAGAAGTACTGCCCCATAGCCACCAGGACCAGGGTTTCCTCGAGACGCACCGTCTGTATAGACTGTGACGTGCATATATGAGGTTGCAGCCTCCATACCAAATCTCCTCTAAAACGTGTTGCTTACGTATTTACTTTGCCTCAGCCCAATTGGAACCATAGCTGACATCGGCAATTAGAGGAACACGCAGGGTAACAACGTCTTCCATGGTCTCTTTTACTAGTTTAGAGACTGTCTCAATCTCTGACTCAGGAACTTCCAAGTCAAGTTCGTCGTGAATCTGAAGAATCAGCTTTGATGCAAGACCTTCATCACGCAGGCGTTTCTCGACATTAATCATTGCAATTTTGATAATATCGGCAGCACTTCCCTGCATAGGGTGATTCATAGCAGTGCGCTCGCCAAAGGCAATTAGCTGACGATTTGACTGGTTAAACTCTCTAATGTGGCGCTTACGGCCGTACATGGTAACCGCATAACCAGTCTCGTGAGCGGTGCGGACGGAATCATCCAGATAGGCACGAACGCCAGGATAGGCGTCAAAGTAGCGGTCAATCATCTCTTGCGCTTCCTTGCGGGAAATCTTCAGAGACGTTGCCAGACCAAAGGCCTGCTGACCATAGACAATGCCAAAGTTAACTGCCTTAGCGCGACTGCGAAGTGCTGGGGTAACCTCTTCAACAGGTACACCAAAGACGCGTGCAGCTGTTGCTGCATGGAAGTCAGCACCAGAGTTAAATGCTGCTACCAGGTGCTCGTCAGCAGAGAGGTGCGCGAGCAGGCGAAGCTCAATCTGGGAGTAGTCGCAGGCGAGAAAAACGCTGCCCTCGGGAACGGTAAAGGCCGTGCGGACACGATGTCCCAGCTCAGAACGGGTAGGAATGTTCTGCAGGTTTGGATCGGAGCTGGAAAGCCTGCCTGTTGCAGCTACGGTCTGATTGAATGTGGTGTGGATACGCTTATCGCCACGAATAAGCGCAGGAAGCGCATCAAGATAGGTTGATTTGATCTTGGCGCGCTCACGGTACTCAAGAACGTCAGCAACAATCTGGTACTCCTGTGCCAGATCTCCAAGCACCTTTGCGTTGGTGGAGTAAAAACCAGTGCGTGTCTTTTTGAGGCCATAAGTTGGAAGCTTGAGCACGTCAAACAAGATATGAGAAAGCTGGCTTGGAGAATCCAAGTTGAAATCCTCGCCTGCTGTCTGGTGAATACTTGCCACGCGCCGCGCAATATCTTCACCCAGCTCCGAAGACTGCTTAGCGAGCTCTTGAGGATCAACGTAGAGACCGCGACGCTCCATCGCAGCAAGTACTGGCAAAAGTTGCATCTCCAGAGAAGTAAAGAGTTCCAAGGAACCATCATCTTCAAGCTTTTTAGTCAGCACAGGCACAAGAGCCCTAGCAGCTACAGCTCTTAGTGCTGCAGCAGGAATCTCGTCCGTTGGCTCAGGAAGCTCAGAGCCAAAGTACAGCTCAACCAAGCCGTTAATATCAAAACTTGAACGATCAGATTCAAGCAGATAGGCAGCAACACCCGTATCAAAGAGGCAATCGGAATCAATGGTCTCAATATCCAGTTTCTGTGGCTCAGATGAATCAACAGGGCTTACCTCGTGAAGCAACGCCTTGACATCGTCTGCAGCAACACGGGCTTCTCGCAAAATACGAAGCAGTGCTGCGGTGGCGTTTTCTCCTTCAAATTTGAGGAGTGCCTTTTCTGTAGACACCCAAAGTGTGCGAGAAAGGCTAAAGAGCGCTCCAGCATCGGCAGCAGAGTCTTCTGCAACACCGATCCACTCTTGGTTCTCAAGAGCAGTGGTCAGAGCAGCAGATGCGTCTCCTGCCTGCAAATACTCTGACGGAATAGGAAGCGCAGGTGTAGCAGAGGCGGTTTGTGCAACTGCGCCAGCGGCAGACCCACCAGCCATACGAGCAAGCCTTGAGGTCATGCCCGTAAAGCCCAAAGCCGAGAAAGCCTTGACCACGTCATTTGGATCAAATGTTGGGAACTGAGCATCGTCCAGGTTGATATCAAGTGGTGCATCAGTGCGAATAGTAGCAACCTTACGGGAGAGCAGAGCGTCATCAATATGAGCGCGAAGGTTTTCTCCCACCTTACCCTTGACCTCGTCAGCATGGGCAATAACCTCGTCAAGCGAGCCATACTCAACAATCAGAGCAGCAGCTTTCTTAGGGCCAATTCCAGGAACACCCGGAATGTTGTCAGAAGAATCTCCCTTAAGGCCATAGAAATCTGGGACAAGCTCTGGCGTAATACCAGCGTAGAGATCTGCCACAGTCTCTGGCGTCATAATTGAGACGTCGGAGACGCCTTTGCGCGTAGAAACAATCTTGACGTTTTCTGTGGAAAGCTGGTACATATCGCGGTCACCCGTGAAGAGCAGCATCTGGTAACCCTCAGCCTCACCACGGCGGGCAAGGGTGCCCAAGATGTCATCGCCCTCCCAGCCTTCAAGCTGGCAGACAGGAACATCAAGCGTCTTGAGCAGCTCCTTGACTATGGGAAACTGTGCATGCAAAGCGGGGTCCATCGGAGGACGCTGAGCCTTGTACTGAGGCAACATATCAATGCGAACCTGTGGCTTGCCCTTATCAAACGCACAAATAACACCATCTGGCGAGAAGGACTCAACAAGCTTGATAAACATGTTGAAGAAGCCAAAGAGCGCGCCGGTTGGCGTACCATCTGGTGCTGCCATTGGCTGACGGATTGCATGGAATGCTCGGTGCATGAGCGAGTTTCCGTCAATAACAGCAATGGTTCTACGTGGTTTAGCTGCACTTTCTTTAGTTGATGCAACCTCGTTTTGATCTGTAGTATCAACTGGCATAGTAGTATCAGACATACCTGCTCCTCTTAGTTTTTTGTGCTTCTATTGTACTAAGACTTCCTCTGCTTATGCGCGCCAGAGCCCATGGAAACAAAGCCCACATCTCTTCTGGCAGCAGCTAAAATTTTTTGTAATCGTTATGTTTCTGTTTGCATCCTCGCCACTCTGACTCTGCCAAACGTGCGAAAATAACAACCAACATACCGTGCCCAGCACGCGAGAAAACAGACTAACTGCCAGCATTTACCCACAAGGAGGGGCTGTGGCTCACGACAAAGTTTCTCAGGAATTTGGCTCACTTCTCTTTACCGACGCAGATATGCAAGAACGTCTGCCAAGGCCAACGTACAAGAAACTTCGTAGTGTCATCCAGGACGGCAAACCGCTTGACCTCGACATTGCAAACGAGGTTGCGCATGCCATGAAAGAGTGGGCTCTTGAAAAAGGTGCTACTCACTTCACGCACTGGTTCCAGCCTCTCACAGGTATTACTTCCGAGAAGCACGACAGCTTTATGACTCCTCAGGGAAACGGCACCATTTTGATGTCCTTCTCCGGAAAAGAGCTGGTACAGGGCGAGCCTGACGCATCAAGCTTCCCTTCTGGTGGTCTTCGAGCCACGTTTGAGGCTCGTGGTTACACGGTTTGGGATCCTGCAAGTCCAACCTTCATCAAAGACGAGGTTCTCTGCATTCCAACTGCATTTATTTCATACACGGGAGAAGCGCTGGATAAGCGCACTCCTCTGCTTCGTTCCCAGGTTGCCCTAGAGAAGCAGGCCAAGCGTGTTCTTGCACTCTTTGGACAAGAGCCTTCTCGCGTTGTTACAAACATTGGCCCTGAGCAGGAGTACTTCCTTATCAAAGAGGAAGACTTTGAGCAGCGTCCTGACCTTATTCTGTGTGGTCGTACCCTCTTTGGTTGCGAACCAAGCAAGGGTCAGGAACTTGACGAGCACTACTTTGGCGCTATTCGTCCAACCGTCAACAACTTCATGAAAGAACTTGATGACGAGCTCTGGAAGCTAGGCATTCCTGCAAAAACCAAGCATAACGAGGTTGCTCCTTGCCAGCATGAGCTTGCACCTGTCTTTGAGCAGGGAGCACTTGCTATTGACAACAACCTCCTGACTATGGAGAAGCTCAAGCTTCTTGCACCTCATCACGGCCTTGCCTGCCTTGAGCACGAGAAGCCCTTTGAGTACGTCAATGGCTCTGGTAAGCACGACAACTGGTCGCTCTCCGCAGATGACGAGAACCTGCTTGAGCCTGGCGATAAACCTGGCGAAAACCTCCGCTTCCTGGTCTTCCTTGCATGCCTTGTTGCCGCTGTTGACTCTCATGCAGACCTTCTGCGCATGTCGGTTGCATCTGCTGGAAACGATCACCGTCTTGGCGCAAATGAGGCTCCACCTGCGATTGTCTCAGTCTTCTTAGGCGCCGCACTTTCTGTAATTGTCGATGATCTTATCACTGGCTCTGATGTTCACGGTGCAAAGCGCACTCGCATGGACCTTGGCGTACCAACACTACCTGCAGTCCTTAGGGACAACACAGACAGAAACCGTACCAGCCCCTTTGCGTTTACTGGTAACAAGTTTGAGTTCCGTATGTGCGGCAGTCAGCAGAACCTCTCTGATCCTAACGTCATTTTGAACACCATTGTTGCCGAGCAGTGTGACCGCTTTGCAAACGATCTTGAAGATGCTTCTGAAGAGAACTTCACTAAGGAAGCTTTAAGGTGGGTTATTGATACCTTCAAAGCTCACGAGCGCATCCTCTTTGAGGGCAATGGTTACTCAGGCGATTGGGAGAAACTTGCCGAGGAGCGCGGTCTACCAAACCTCCGCACCACCCCCGAGGCGCTTCCTGCAATGGTTGCTCCAGAGAATATTGAGCTCTTTGAGCGCTACGGCGTTCTTTCTCAGGCAGAAGCACAGGCTCGCTACATTGCAAAGGCTGAGCAGTACGCTAAGGTTCTTAACATTGAGGCTCGTTCTATGCTGTATATGACGCGCCACATGTATCTGCCTGCCCTCTTTACCTACTCAAGTGATGTAGCCTCTTCAGTTGCTGCTAAGCAGGCTATTGGTATTAAGAGCGCCGCAGAAACAGAGATTGTTGAGAAGCTCACTGCAGGCATTGACGAGATTTACGCAGCTACCAACAGCCTTGATGAGATCAATACCACCGCTCACCAGATGAAGGATCAGCCGCAGGAGCAGTGCGAATACTACTGCAATGAAGTTCTTCCTGCTATGGCTCGCCTGCGCAGCGCCGTTGACTCCATGGAGCTCATCTGCGGACACGACTGGTGGC
>CAKARF010000004.1 GCA_916720465.1 uncultured Atopobium sp.
TATAGCGAGAAGAGATTTACTCTTCTGGGTTTCATGATTACAGGAATGTGGAATAAGGTATGTTGTAATTACAACAAAATGATTCTTGTTGAGGATTTTTTTGGAGCGTTGATGAACATACAAGATATTAAGCCTTCGTTTTTGCTCAGCACGGTGGTGTTTAAGGGTGTAAAGCCAGAGCAGCTGGCGGCTCTCTTAAAGCATCTACGTGCGGTGGTACGCACGTATAAACCTGGAGAGATTATTCTATGCGCTGGTGATAAGGCTCATCAGTTTGGCATTGTTGTCTCGGGTGCTATCCACGTTGAAGGATCAGACGCACAGGGCAATATCTCTGTGATGGGAGCCTTCCATACAGGAGAAATCTTTGGAGAGGCATATGCAGCTCTTGGAAACGTGCCACTCTTGACCTCGGTAGTAGCTACCGAGAAATCGGATATTCTACTGCTTGATGTGCGACAGATTACTACCAGAACGTGTGACATCTGCGGCGGCGTGGACATTATTACCAGAAACCTTATGGCTTCTATTGCACAGAAAAACATCATGTTGAGCCGTCGTATTCAAGATGCTGCTCCAAAAAGTATTCGTGGCAAGCTGATGGCATACTTGAATACACGCTCGCAAGCAACGGGTTCTGCGGAGTTTGATATCCCCTACAATCGCCAACAGCTTGCCGATTATCTTGGTGTAGATAGAAGCGCTTTAAGCGCGGTAATATCATCTCTAAGCAAAGAAGGCGTTTTTGAAGTAAAGCGAAGTCACTTCAAACTTTTATAACAGCAATTCAGCCTTAGGAGGCTTTTATGTCAGAGATTTATCTAGCAGGTGGATGTTTCTGGGGTCTTGAAGAGTACTTCTCCAGAATTAAGGGTGTCACCTCAACTACCGTTGGCTATGCAAACGGTAAAACTTTGGATACCAATTATCAGGAAGTCAAAGCTACAGATCATGCAGAAACAGTGCACGTTACGTACGATGAGACCGTTGTAAGTCTCTATGACATCCTGCGCTACTACTTTAGGGTTATTGATCCCCTCTCAGTAAACAAGCAGGGTAACGACGTTGGTAGACAGTATCGCACGGGCATCTATTACACAAACGATGCTGACCTGCTCGTCATTGATCGCATTATGTCTGAGCAGGAGTCTCTCTTTGGTCAGAAGCTTGCCGTTGAGGTTGAGCCGCTGGACAATTATGTGCTTGCTGAAGAATATCATCAGGACTACCTGAAGAAGAACCCAGGTGGTTATTGCCACATCAATGTTGATGATGCGTATAAGCCGCTTGCGTAAACCATTTTCATAGGCAGCGCAGTTTATGTTTACAAGAAAAAAGCGCTCGCCAAGTGGTGGCGTTGGTCTTTAGCTGAAAAGGTTGTGATGATAATTACTCCCCTAGGGGATTAGGAATAGGAGTTGTTCATAAAATGTCGAGTAAGAAATACGGTGTTGTATATACTCCTAATAACTTGGCTGGCTTTGTTGCAAAGTTGTTAATAGAAACAATAAATAATGATGGTTTGATACGTGTTGAAAATGTTTTGGACCCTGCATGTGGTGAAGGCGCATTGCTTCATGCATATAAGAAGCTAGTATCCGAGAATATAGGTCTGATAGGCATAGATGTTGATTTGAATGCAACAGAGACCATATCAAACGAATTCATGATATACAATAATGATTCTATTTTACCTAAAACTCAAAAGAAAACATACGAGTATTGGAGAAACAAGCTTCCAAAAGTGCAAGCTATCATAGCAAATCCACCGTGGAGCTCAGAAAAAATATATACGCGTGAAAGCCTTACTAAGGCAGGGTTCTCACTTGTAGATGGCCAATATGATAGCTACGTGCTTTTTTTTGAACTTGCATATAAGCTACTACAAGATGATGGTTATTTTGCGTTTATAATTCCAGATTCAATCTTTGACGCGCAAAACGAAGCGTTAAGATCATTTTTAGCAAAGAATACTCAAATAAAAGTAATTGCTAGACTTGGAGAAAAGTTATTTGAAAATGTATTTAGAGCAACAACAGTAATTATTTGTCAAAAAAGAAAACCTACATGTGATAGTCATACTATTTGTTTTCGCTTGTCTACAAATGATCGAAAGGAATATTTGTCAGGAGGACATGATCTATACCATTTTTATAACATCTGCAATCATAAAGTTTTACAAATGCGTTTCTTATCAAATGCAAATTGTAATTTCGATATAGATGCGCGCGCAGACGAAGAATCATTAATAAGCAAAATCCAGACTTCATGTATTAATTGGGATGAAATTTTTACTTTTGGTAGAGGGGTAGAGATATCAAAAACAGGCAAAGTAACAGTATGTGAACATTGTGGAGATGCACAAGGCTATACGGCGGCTCAATTGAATTTACATAAAAAGATTTGTACTTCTTGCCTGCTAGAAACGAAAGTAAATGATTCAACCACACGAATAATAATAAATATTGGTAAAAAGAGAGGTTTTTCAAAAATCATTGTAGGAGAAGATTTGCATAGGTATAACTGTAAATCAAATCATTATGTTGAAAATAATGTAACGGGCATAAACTATAAAAATTTAACTTTATATTCATCGCCTAAACTTTTAGTAAGAAAAACCGGACTGGGAATACATGCAGCTATTGATTACTCTCACGAAAAGACAATTCAGACAGTTTATATTCTCAAATATAAAAAAGAAAACACTGTTCCACTTGAATATTACTTGGCATTGTTGAATTCAAGAGTCGTATATTATTACTACCTTAAGGTATATGGAGAAAATGAATGGAAATCACACCCATACATAACAAAGAAAATTCTTTATTCAATGCCAATAAAAAGATATGAAGGGACTTCTCTTGACTTGAGAATTATACAACTAGCCACTCAAATCAGTCATAAGTATGATTATGCGACTGATTTGCAATTAGAACAATTAATAATGAAAAAATACAATTTAAATGTGGACGATATTAATTATATACGTACTGAAATTAATAATCTTCCTGATTTAAGTTCTTTGAATAATATGAAAATTGAGGATGATGTGTAATGTATAGATATATAGGTAATAAAACCAAATTATTACCTCACATTATGGAAAAAATCTCGCAACTTATTGGAAATACAGGAACAGTTGTTGACTTAATGTCTGGAACTGGCTCTGTTGCTTGTGAACTTAGACGAAATGGATATACCGTTATTGCGGCTGATGTTATGACATATTCCATTCATCATTTGAAAACCAAATTGCTATTGGAACAAGCTCCTTCTTTTGATGGCCTAGTAAATCAAGGAGTTATTATGGGCGGTGATAATCGGTATGCTGAAGTTGTCAAATACTTAAATAATTTACCACCAACACAAAGTTTCTTTTTCAGAGAGTTTTCACCTGAGGGAATTCCTCAAAACGGTTGCGATGCTAGAAAATACTTTACTTCTTCAAATGCTTGTAAAATCGATGCAATAAGAGAAAAAATTAACGAATGGATTAATCTCCAATGGATAACTGATTTAGAGGAATCTTTACTTAAACACACTCTTATTATGGCAGTAAATGAAGTGGCAAATATATCTGGAACATACGGATATTTTTTGGCAGATTTCAAAAAGAATTCTTTAAATGAGTTAGTCCTTGAAGAAGAACGGTTTGCTGTCGGAAATGCTAACGGACATATAATTAGGCAGGGATTCGCAGAGGATTTAGCATCTACCATAACAGCTGATCTGTGTTATGTTGACCCACCATATATGAAAAGACAGTATGCGGCAAATTATCATATTTTGGAGACTATTGCTAGAGGAGATTTCCCGGATGCTGTTGGAAAAAGCGGACTAAGAGATTGGTGGGACCAACATTCCAAACTTTGCACAAAAACCAAAGGACTACAATCATTTGGAAAAATAATAAGTGAAATGAATTGTCCTTATTTTGTTATAAGCTATAGCGAAGATGGTTTGTTTACTATAGAGCAATTAAGAAACTGTTTTGAACAATTTGGAACTGTGACAATTGATGAGATTGACTATAATCGGTTCAAGAGCAACGATAGCCAACTACCTCAAAAACTCACAGAATATTTGATTACAATAGAGAGGTAACATTATGGAACAAATTGATAGAATATTTTATCGAAAAATCAATCCTTCAGATTTTAAAAAATTATATGATATTGATAAACCTACGACAGGTGGCGGACAGACTTATTTGGAGGCTGCTGGCATTACTGATGAAAAAATGGTTGACTTTTTGTCCATCGCTGAAAAAATAGATAGTCCATCAGATCCACGATATACTTATACAATCAAAGCTTACACATTGGGTAATCCTGCTCAAGCAGCTGAAAATATCGAATTTGCACCAAGGAATGGCAGGAATTATAAGATTAGTCGTCAGAATAAGGCTCACAAACATTTTGCATGGTCTCCTGCAAATGGATTTCCATTACCAAATACAGACCCTGTGACTGGAAATTTAACCTCAGCTGGAAATTTTGTAGGAATAATAGATAATTTAATAATTATGATTGTGAGAACTAATTATTGCCACTACTATGCATCTTTTGTGGATAGTGCAACAATGCCTGCGGGATGGCCCTCAGGTATAGGATTAGAAGAAATGTTTCAAGGCGATAGACGTGGCATCGTCAATTTTACAAATTGTAGTGTTAAATTTATTGATAATGCTAGCGTACCTTTTGGAACTGTTGTAAAAATACCTCTTGAATACAAGACTGGATTAGTGCCTCCTCATAAAGAAAAAAGAAATCGTATTATTTTTGGAGCACCAGGAACTGGAAAAAGCTACACACTTAACGAGGATAGAAAAAACTTTCCAATTGCGGATGAAGATTTTGAACGTGTAACTTTTCATGCAGATTATTCATATTCTCAATTTGTTGGAACATATAAACCTGTTACACTTTCTTCTGGAGAGATAAGTTATAAATTTGTTCCTGGACCTTTCATGCGAATTCTTGTCAAAGCTTATAAGAATATTTTGGAATCATATGATATGGCAACAGGTACATTTAATTTAGCATTAGTGAAGCCGCACTTACTTCTTATTGAAGAAATTAATCGCTCACACACGGCAGCAGTTTTTGGCGATGTCTTTCAGTTACTTGATAGAGATGATGATAACGTAAGTGAATACGAAATACAGCCAAGTGAAGAAATCAAAGAATATTTATGTGGTGAACTGGGAGGAACTCCTGGAGACTATCCATCTATTAAGATACCAGACAATATGTTTATTTGGGCAACAATGAATAGCGCAGATCAGGGAGTATTTCCTATGGATACTGCATTTAAGCGTAGATGGTCATTCAAATACATTGGAGTTGATGAAGAGGAATTTACAGTTGTTAATGTGTCTTCAGGAGTTAAAACAGCACGTGAAAACCAAGGAGGCAGTTTTACAATCAAAGGTAAGAATCCTACTATCGAATGGAATGTCTTACGCCGTGCAATTAATGCAAAATTATCAAGTACAACTATAAAAGCTCATGAAGACAAACTTATGGGTCCATTTTTCTTAAAGACCATGGATAAGACTGGAACAGTTATCCTTACTGATGATGAATTCTTAGATGCATTTTGCGATAAGGTTCTCATGTACTTATTTGAGGATGCCGCAAAAACAAAGCGTGAGCATCTTTTTATGGGATGTACAGATAAGGAAAAAATTAATAGATATTCATATATTTGCAAAGAATTCAAACATAAAGGAATTGAAATTTTTGGAGACAGCTTCTTTGATGTGGAATACAAAAAACAGAAAGATGAGCGAGATCAGGCAAAGGTCGAAGCTGAATCGTAAGTAAGGAAGTTGTGCGATGGCAATAACATCAGCATATGTCAGAGAAAATGAATATTACTCAGTTGACAGCCTCAAAGAACTCTTTTGTTTTACACCAGCTACTTATAAAACACAAAATGAAGCAGATAAACGACTGACTAGGTTTCTGAAAGAACTTTTAAGCCGTAATATATTGAAAGAACGAAGTAAAACCAACAATGGAGATGCAGATGTTGAATTTGAAAAACATTCAGACGATGATTTATTATCTCCTACATCAAGTTATAAATTTGATTTTGTTGGTATTATTATCTGCGAAGATGTGATTGCTTATTCATATCCAAAATATATCGGGGAAGAAAAATCTTTACCACAAGAAGCGCCTATTACTGAAATGCAACAGGTTATGCAGGTGATAGAAAAGTATAGTCGCGAAAAAGCTAAACAGGATGTACGAGATGTAGATTTGTTTGCAGATATTGATGATAAAGGTACAGTTAATACTTTATCCGTAATGCTTTTCTTACTTGAAGATTATGCTGCAAATGGAGAATATGAAGATAACGAGGAAATATTAGAGATAAATGGTTCGGGTGATATATATTGGCAAAAAACAATAGATGAGACATACCCTATTATTTCGAACAATAGACCTTATTATGTAGAATTATACACTCGTAAGAAAATAAGCAATGATGCATCGTTCATTAAGAGATTACACGCATATGTTGTAACCCAGTGCTCCAATGAAATTGAAAAAGCTGGATTAACTGCATTTTATTCTCTTCCTTGTGCGGATATATCTGACGAAGAACAAGACAATTTTGGTGAAGACAATAATATAATCAATCGTATTGAAATTGAACTTACACATACATTTAATGATAGAAAGAAATCTGTATTAAGAGCAATGATGCTATATTTTCTAAGTGAAAAAATATTAGTTGGTGATACTGAAATGCATGTGATGGGAACTCGTTCCTTCAATCTTATTTGGGAAGAGGTATGCGCAAAGGTGTTCCGAAGTCAAAAGGACGATACAGTTGATACTATTACTCCACATGTCGACTATACATTGATTAATCAAAACTTTGATCATAAGCCACCAACATTGGTTGAATTAATCGAAAAGCCTATATGGAAAAATTATGACAAAAGCATTCCGACTGCTATTCCATCTTCGACATTTAAACCAGACTCATTAAGATTTGAACATAAGAATACGGGGAAAAGTTATACATTCTACATTCTTGATGCTAAATATTATTGTCCTGTATGGAAAAGTAAAATTGTAAATGGACAGGAAAAAGGATATATAGAAGGTCAGCCAGGCGTAGAAGATGTTGCTAAACAGTACTTGTATTATTTGGCATATAGAGAAGTTCTGAATAGGTATCATGTTACCGAAGTAAAAAACTATTTTTTGATGCCTAAACGAAAATCTGACAATATAATTCCTGGATTTGTAAAACTAAATATGTTGAAGGAATTAGGTTTAGGTGTTATTGAAGTACGTATGTTACCGCCTAGCATAATGTATGATAGTTATCTGAATAATTCAACTTTAAATCTGACAGAATTACATTAAAAGAACAGCTATGAGGTAGCGCTAAACTACTTCATATCTGTTTGATTTTTGTTAACCGCCCGAAAACTATCAGTAAAATGCGCCTTTTCTAAAAATCCCTTAGACGCATTACCTAAGTACGGGCTCCTTTTGCTTTGAAGTTCATGTCAACCGCTCTTAGGAGAGCAGCTCAAACTACTTCTTGACCTCGTAGTGACTCTTTACGGTAAACGTAATAACGTAGGTCTTACGATACGACTCTGGTGCAGAAGTAAGAATTGCACAGTCGGTCAAGTTGTAGTTAGTTGGGTGTGCAAGAGCTTGGTCAACAGTGTTGCCAATCTCTTCTGCTGACTCAAGTACCTGGGCCCTCTGAGCTGCGTCGATAGTTGCTTTTCTCATCAAATCAAATTGATCTGCTGTACCCTCAATGCGAATGATAATAGGCCAAAGGCTGTCTTTATCAATCTGAGTGGTAATTTGAAGATCTGGATACAGGCTGTTATCAAAGCTGAATCCATCAGGAATATGGTAGGTGCCATAGCCAGTAGCGTTAGAATTGTTTGATGAAGAGCTAGAGGAGCTTGAAGAATCCTCTTTTTTCTCGTCCTTTTTCTCTTCTTTTTGTTCTGATGTGGTGGATTGTGACTGGTCTTGTTTATTTTCTGTTTGTGAGCAGCCAGACAAAATGCCCACACTCAAGGCTGACGTTACTAGTAGTACAAAAATTGCAGTAAAGAACTTGCTCAGGCTAGAGCTACGCTTCATTTGACCTCCATTAAACGGAACGTGCCAACTACCAGGAACTCACTGCGATTGTACCCAGCAAATAGAGCTTCTTAGCTGGGAGAATATTTCACAACATAAAATAATGTTTCATCTTTTATGCTTCCCAAAGAAAGCGCTTCATATCAACTTTGTCGTTGTCTAGAAACCGCACGCCCTCTGCTTCAAGAAGTTCTCGTTGAGCATCTGGTCCGCCAAACGCAAAACCAGGAGCAAGTGAGCCATCTTTAAAGACTACTCGGTGACACGGTACACCGCCCGCAACGCCAGGACTTTGATGCATAGCAAATCCCACATAGCGAGCTTTTCTTGGCTCCCCTATCATGCGAGCTATCTGCCCATACGTGCCAACCCTACCCTCAGGAATTTGCTTGACCACTGAAAACGCACGCTGAAAGAAGTTATCCATATCTAGCCCACTTTATCTTCACGGTTACCGGCAATTGCTTGCTCATTTTATGTTGGAATGCTATCGTATCAAAAGCAAACGGGTGGTGGCGCAGCTTGGTAGCGCACTTGACTGGGGGTCAAGGGGTCGCTGGTTCAAATCCAGTCCACCCGACCAGAATTTCTCGCCAGGAGTATTCCTGGCTTTTTTATTACCTACATACCGCGAGAAACCCTATGTACAAGGCGCAAAATCAAGCTGCAAAACAAAGCGGCCGGCTGCTGTAAACAACCGACCGCATATCTAGCGTGTGAGCCTTCCTAGGCGTTAGTGCCCTCAAATTGGCTCTCGTACAGCTTGGCGTAGAAACCGCCTTTGGCCAAGAGCTCATCGTGAGTGCCTCGCTCAAGAATTGAGCCGTCCTTGAGGACAAGAATGCAATCGGCACCCTGGATGGTAGAGAGTCTGTGGGCAACAACCAGCGATGTTCTGCCGTTCATGATGGTGTCAAATGCCTTCTGTACCAGCTGCTCTGTTCGCGTATCAATGCTGGATGTTGCCTCGTCCAAAAGCAGGATAGGCGGATTGGCCAGCATAACGCGGGCAATGCACAGAAGCTGCTGCTGACCCTGTGACAAAGATCCACCAGACTCTCCCACCATGGTGTCGTAACCCTGAGGAAGCTGCTGGATAAACTCGTGAGCCTGAGCCTTTTGAGCTGCGGCAATAATCTCTTCATCCGTGGCGTCTGGCTTTGCATAGCGGATGTTTTCTTTGATGGTTCCCTTAAAGAGCCACGTATCTTGCAACACCATGCCAAACTGCTCTCTGAGCGATGCTCTTGTGAGCTTTTGCGTGTTATGACCGTCTACATAAATGGCACCAGAATCAATGCTATAGAACCTCAGCAGCAGGTTAATAAGGGTAGTCTTTCCGAAGCCGGTTGGTCCAACAAGAGCAATCTTCTGACCAGGCTCTGCCTTGAATGAAATGTGACTGAGTAGCGGGTGCTTGGGGTCGTAGGAGAACGCTACGTCGTCAAATTCAATAGAGCCTTGTGGATCCTGGATGACTTCAGCGTCGGCTGGGTCAGGCTTGATTTCTTGTGCGTCGAGAAGATCAAACACGCGGCGAGCGCTTGCGTAGGCGGTCTGAACCTGCGTAACAACTGCGGAAATAGCGTTAAAAGGCTTCATGTACTGGTTTGCGTACGAGAGGAAGCTCTGAACCTGACCAATGGTGAGCGGAGAAGGAACTCCCGTCAGAACGCAAATGCAACCAAGAGCAGCTACCAGTGCGTAAATGAAGTTATTTACCAGACGCGTAGAGGGGTTAGAAAGCGATGATGCAAATTGTGCGCGCTCTCCTACTACACGGAGTTTCTCGTTAATAGCTTCAAACTGCTCAATAATGGCATCCTTGTGGGCAAATGCGGTAATAAGTTCCTGGTTTGAGACCATTTCTTCTGCGTATCCGCCAAGCTGGCCCTGGTAGCCCTGCTGCTTGCCAAAAGACGAGCTAGCGTACTTGGTAATGGCGGATGCAACAATAATTGAGAGCGGAGTAGCCAGAGCAACTACAAGGCCCATAGGAACCGACATATAGAACATAAAGCACAAGGTTCCAATAATGGTAACCACGCCCGTAAGGAACTGCGTGAGGCCTTGCTGGAGGCCGTCGCCAAGCTGATCCACATCGTTTACTACCCTAGAGAGCAAATCTCCCTGGGAATGTGTGTCAATGTACGAGAGAGGCAGGTTTGCTACTTTGGCGTGAGCCGCGTCTCTGAGGTCACGAGTGACCAGGTAGGTGAGCTTGTTGGTAGACCAAGAAGCAAGCCACTGCGTAGCACTTGCAAGCAAAACTACTAGCGAGAGCTGAGCAAGCGTTGGCAGAAGCGCAGCCTCGCCACCCTGCACCAGTCTAATGAGCTGGTCGATGGCGGCGCCTACAATGATAGGTACCCAGAGCTGCAAAAGCACGGTTGCAATTGAAGAGGCTGCCGCAAGAACCAGAAAACCTCCGTGAGGAGAAATCCATGAAGCTAGACGGCGCGTTACTTCTGCTGCAGACATAGAAATGACATCTACTGAGCCGCCCTTGCCATGCTCAGGCGCGCTTGATGCAATAGCGGAGGTGCTTCCACCAGAATACATATCGGCCATTACTCCACCTCCTCAGGACGAAGCTGCGAGAGGCAAATCTCTTTATAGAGCGGGCATGTGGCGAGAAGTTCTTTGTGTGTTCCCAGCCCAACCTGTTTGCCGTGGTCAAGAACAAGAATCTTATCTGCTTGCATTACCGCTGCTACACGTTGCGAAATAATAATGCTTGTAGTGGTGGCACTGAGCTTACGAAGCGCCGCGCGGAGGTGAGCGTCCGTAGCAAAATCAAGTGCGGAAGCAGCGTCGTCTAGGATGACAATACGTGGGCTTCCTACCAGCGCACGGGCGATGGTCAAGCGCTGACGCTGACCTCCCGAGAAGTTCTTGCCACCACGTTCAACAATGCTGTCAAGCTGATCGGGTTTCTCGCGCACAAAGTCTGCTGCTTGAGCAACCTCAAGAGCTGCCCAGAGCTCTTCATCGGTAGCGTTAGGGTTTTTCCAGCAGAGATTGGTGCGGATAGTGCCGCTGACCAGCGAGGTGTGCTGCGGAACGTAGCCAATAAGGGAACGCAGCTGCTCAAACGTATAGGTTTTGACGTCGTGACCAAATACGCTTACAGAGCCGGTCTCCGTATCAAAAAGACGCGGGATGAGGGCAGCAAAACTGGACTTACCAGAGCCTGTACCACCGATAATTCCCAACGTCTGACCAGCCTGAAGCATGAGATTGATGCCAGAAAGAGCTGGCTCTCCTCCACCGTCATAGACAAGCGAGGCGTCCTTAAACGCTACGGCAGTTCCGGCATAGTCGGATTCAGTGAGGTTGATGTGCTTGTTTCCTTTATCAGAGAGCGCTGGTTTGGTGTTAAGAACCTCCATCACACGAGTAGCAGACGCAGTTCCGCGTGTAATGATAATAACCAGGTTAGCAACGTAGCCAATAGCTAAAAGCGCACTGGTCATATAGCTGACAAGTGCCACCACGGTTCCTTGCGATAGAGTACCTGCAGTAATCTGAGGAGCCGCAAGCCAAAGCGTTACGGCAATTCCTAGGTACATAACAAGGAAGGTTGCTGGGTTCAGTAGAGCCGAATAATTTGCAGCATCAGTTGCTGTTTCTGTCTGAGCCAAAACTGCCTCGGAGAATTGTTCCTTCTCCTCTGCTTCATGTCTAAATGCCCTAATCACACGAATACCAGAAAGCATTTGTCGCATATATAAAGAAACGGTATCAAGGCGCTTCTGCAGCTCAGTAAAGAGTGCGGTAGTTTTACGTGCA
This sequence comes from uncultured Atopobium sp., assembly GCA_916720465.1. Lineage (GTDB taxonomy): Bacteria > Actinomycetota > Coriobacteriia > Coriobacteriales > Atopobiaceae > Lancefieldella. Next base: position 11,931 of record CAKARF010000004.1, read on the forward strand.
ACAAAAAAGAAAATAGCTGCTACCAACACTGTTGCAATCAAGAAGACCATACCAAGCTGAGCATCAAGCATAAGGGTGGCAATAATAGATCCAGCCGCTAAAATTGGCCATCTAACCAGCTGACGAATGCCCAGAGCAACGGTAACCTGCACCTGGTTAACATCGTTGATAAGACGGGTTACCAGCGTGTCTGTTCCAAGTGCTGAAATATCGGCACTTGAGAGCTCTTGAATTTTCTTGAAAATTTCATTGCGCAGATCAGTTCCTGTGCGCTGAGAAACAATGGAGGCAATTTTTTGACAGACCAGGGTAAAACTAAAGCCCACAACTGCAATAACTGCCAACAAAATACCGTAGCGAATAATGTCGTACATGTTTGCCCCGTGAATACCCAGGTCAATCATGCGTGCAATAATCAACGGCGTAAGCAGATCTCCAACGACCTCAACTGCTTTGCAAAGCAAGGCTACAAAACTCTTGCGCCCATACTTTGGCCATACAAACCTAGAGAGTAACTCTCCCATTTACGCTTCACCAAGTTTCTCTGCTAGCGTTAACCACTCGTCTTCCAGCTCCATCAGCGCCGCTTCTGCGTCATCAAGCTGCTGCTGCAACTCCATTAAACGCTGCGCATCTGTTGCGTCAGCAGTGCTCATTTGTTCCCTAATCTGCTTAGGCAGTTCCTGAGCCTTGCCCATACGCCTCTCAATCGAGTCAAAGCGCTTCTTCATCTCTCGGCGCTCAGCGTTACTCAGTACCGAGCTCTCCTGGCAAGAAGATCCGTCTACCTGCGGCTCATTTGTATCTGAACTGCCGTGTGCACCCGACAACTCCCCCGCTCTTCTCGCCGTTTGCTTTGCTGCATCAACAAGCTTGAGGTACTCGTCAACGCCTCCAGGAACGTGGCGAATATGGCCGTCGATGAGGGCATATTGGTCATCGGTAACGCGTTCAATCAAGAAGCGATCATGGCTGACTACCAAAAGGGTTCCTGGCCACGAGTCCAGAAGGTCTTCCAGGACAGCAAGCATATCCGTATCCAAATCGTTGCCTGGCTCGTCTAGTACCAACACGTTTGGCTCTTCCAGAAGGACGCACAGGAGCGCTAGACGCCTACGCTGGCCACCGGAGAGGTCTTGCAAGCGATTAGTGAACTCTCGACGGTCAAAGCCCAAGCTTTCAAGCAGCTGCGTAGGACTCTGCATCTTGCCGTTTACCAGGTAACTTGTCTTGTACTGGCCAAGCAGTTCAAGAACAGTCCACGTCTCTTTTGTGGCAAACGTATCAATCTGCTGAGAAAGCCAACCAAATTTGACGGACTTTCCTACCTTCACGAGACCAGACGTTGGCTGCAACTGCTGTGTCATCAACTCAAGAAGCGTAGACTTACCAGCTCCATTCTCGCCCAAAATGCCATAGCGGTCTCCAGGGCCAATGAGCCACTCGACGTGCTTAATGACATCTACCTGCGCATTTTGATCTGTTTCCATTGTCTGAGCGGCATTTTTGTAGGCAAACGAGACGTCATGCATCTCAATAACTTGCTTGCCTAACCTAGAGACTGCCATGCGCTTAAGCTCAAGCGTGTTTCTAAGTGGTGGATCTTCGGCCAGAAGCTCCATGGCGGCATCAATTCTAAACTTAGGCTTTGACGTGCGTGCTTTTGCTCCGTGAGCAAGCCAGTTGAGCTCTTTTCTCAGCGTGTTCTGACGGCGCTCTTCCATCACTGCTGCCTGTCTATCACGTTCAACTCGAGCTTGAATGTAGGCAGAATAGCCGCCGTCAAACGGGTCAATTACCCCATCATGGACTTCCCACATGTGGTCACAGACCTCGTCCAAAAACCAACGATCGTGGGTGACCAGAATGAGTGCGCCATTTCCTTCTGACCATCGATTTTTAAGGTGATTGGCAAGCCACTGAATAGCATGCAGATCCAGGTGGTTGGTTGGCTCGTCAATAAGCATTAAGTCCCAGGTGCCTACCAGCAATCGAGCCAAATCGCAGCGTCTACGTTGACCTCCGGAGAGCTCTCCAACCAAGCCATTCCAGTCCAAGTCTCCAATGAGCTCGTCAATAATCTTGCGAACGCGAGCATCAGATGCCCACTCGTACTCTGGCGTATCGCCAACCACAGCGCTACAAACGGTTTGCGTATCAGAAAGTGAATCACTTTGGCCCATATAGCCTACTTGGATACCACTTCTCCAGATTACGTTGCCAGAATCGGGCTCAATTCTTTTAGCGATAAGATCTAAGAGAGTTGATTTACCATCGCCGTTTTTGCCGACAACACCAATACGGTCGCCCTCATTAACGCCAATGGTTTGGTTGGTAAGAACCTTCTTACCAGGCCATTCCATAGAGATTTGTTCGCAACCTACCAGAATTCCCACTAGTTATCACCTAAAAAAGAACGAAGTAACGCAATTTCTTCTCCCCAACCAGAAAGCTCAGAGTGAGGAGTCTCCAAAATCATAGGAAGCGTGTTGATGCGCGGATTAGTCACCACAGCACGGAACGTTTCTAGACCAATGAAGCCTTTGCCTATCTGCTCGTGTCTGTCTTTATGAGCTCCAAGAGGATTCTTTGAGTCATTAAGATGCAAGGCTTTTAGCTTGTCTAAGCCAACTATCTGGTCAAATGTATCTAGAACCTCATCAAGATTTTCTACAATCTCATAGCCGCCATCATGAACATGGCAGGTATCAAGGCACACGCCCATAAGCTCGGGGTGGTTTACCTTATCAAGAATTGCAGCAATCTCTTCAAACGTTTTGCCAACTTCAGTGCCCTTACCAGCCATAGTTTCAAGAAGCACGGTAGTGTGTTGGCCTTCAAACAGACAGTCGTTGAGCGCGCTTGAGATCTGCTCAATTGCCACGTCAGAGCCTTGGCCAACATGGCTACCAGGATGGAAGTTGTAATAATTACCTGGTAGATACTCCATACGCTCAAGATCTTCTGTGAGTGCTCGACGAGCAAAATCCCTGGTCTCGTCTTTAGCCGAGCAAAGGTTCATGGTGTAAGGAGCATGCGCAACCAGAGGCCCAAAGTGATGAGCCTCAAGAAGTTCCTTAAGCCTTGCAACATCAGCCTCATCTAGAGCCTTAGCGTTGCCACCACGAGGATTTCTGGTAAAGAAAGCAAAGGTAGTTGCCCCAATAGAAAGAGCATCCTTACCCATTGCCTCCCAGCCCTTACCTGCCGAGAGATGGCATCCAATAAAAAGATCTTCTGGTCGCACGCTATGCACGCTCCTCAAGCATTTTGGCCACACGGTCCAAAAGCTCAGAGGCTACGTCAGCAAGTGGCAAAGTCTCAAGCTGTTCTACACCTTGAGGAGTTACAAAGGCCACGCGGTCTGTATCTGAACCAAAGGTTGAATCTGGTCTAGAAACATCATTTGCCACAATCATGGAGCAACCTTTACGCTCAAGTTTAGCCTGAGCATGCTCCAAAAGATTATTTGTCTCTGCTGCAAAACCTACTACAACCTGGTCTTTCTTAGTCTTAGAAAGGCTGGCGAGAATATCAGCGGTTTCTTTAAGGTCAATAGACTCAAGATACTCTAATGATTTCTTGAGCTTATGATCTGCAGGGTGAGCTGGGGTATAGTCGGCAACAGCTGCCGTCAAAATAGCGGCATCAACACTGTCAAAGACGTTTGCACAAGCCTTATACATATCTTCAGCAGACACTACTCTTTGCACGTTGACTCCTTGAGGAGCCTCAAGATATGTGGGTCCAGAGATAAGGGTGACCTCTGCTCCACGACTAGCTGCAACTTTAGCCACGGTATAGCCAAGTTTTCCTGTTGAGCAGTTGGCAATAAAGCGAACTGGATCGATCTTCTCGTGCGTTGGTCCTGCGGTAATAAGAAGCTTTTTACCTGCTAGATCTTGCTTGGATGGTGCCGCGTCATTACCAGAAAGAACCTTCAGTGCAGCGTCTACAATCTGCTGAACAGGAGCAAGCTTGCCATCACCGGTATAACCGCAGGCAAGACGCCCTGACTCGGGCATAACCATGTGGATGCCGCGTTGACGGAGTAGCGCTACATTTGCCTGAGTTGCAGGATTTTTCCACATGTGAGTATTCATGGCAGGAGCCACAAGAACTGGTGTATGAGCAGCTAGAAGCGTTGTACTTGCAGCGTCATCAGCTATACCATAAGCCATCTTTGCCATGATATTGGCAGTAGCCGGAACAACTACCATGCAATCTGCCCAGTCAGCAAGGTCAACGTGAGCAACAGGAGTCTCGGCATTGTTGTAGAGCGACTGCACTACCTCATGATGCGTTAATGCTTCAAAGGTAGTCTTTCCTACAAACTGAGCTGCATCTTCTGTCATAACAACACGAACGTCACAGTCAGCTTTCTGAAGGCCTCTGAGTACTTCGCAGGCTTTATATGCAGCAATTCCTCCGCACACCACAAGGCATACAGAGGACTGAGCGGTTTTATCCAACATAGCGATAAATTCCTTTATTCTTCAAACGCTGTAGATGTAATAAGCATCCTGTGGCAATAAGGGCACTCAGCAATCTCAGAGCTATGCTGAAGATCGTGGAATGAACTTGGTTGCAGTTTAACGCGACAGACACTTGGAACGTTTCCTACAAGGTGCTCAACTGCCAGGCCCTTAAAACGTTTACGTGCAGCTTCATAGCGCTCAAGCGTGTCAGAAGAAATCTGAGCTGCAAGCTCTTCTCGAGATTTAGAGAGCTCAACAATCTCTGCGCGAAGAGCCGCAGAATCAATCTCAAGGGACTGAGAAAGGCTCTCACGCTCTTTCATAAGCTTTACCTGCAAGTCTTGAGCTGTCTGATAAGCCTTCTTGCACTTCTCAAGCTCTTCTGTTTTTGCTGCAAGTTTAAAATCGCACTTCTCGATATTCTTTGCCAAAGAAGAAAGCTGCTGGTCAAAGTCTCTAAGAGCACGATGATTAGTTGCAGTTTCTACAGCAGCAGAAACCTCATCTGTTTTAAGGACATAATGGGCGCGCTGCTCATTGAGGTCAGAAATATCAATTTCGACGTCTTTTTTAACACCAAGCACTTGCTTGAGCTGGGAAGCAATCTTCTTCTCTGCAAGCTGGGCGTTTTTAATCTTTTGAACCTGGGGCATTGAGGCCAAGTTAGATGCGAGTTTTAGCAGCTGCAAATCAATATCCTGGAGCTGCATCAGATTAACAGACTCACTCATTGGGCCTCCTCATATACGGTTACTCATCTAGTCTACCGTAAATAAGGACGTATCAGACGCAGAACATAACTAATGTAGAGATTAGTATGTGAAAAATTTATCCAACAATCTGCAGCAAGGTTGCACAGAATGTATCAAGGTCTGCCTCAGAAACGCGCTCGTCAAAGGTAATACGTAAGCTTCCCAGAGCCTCGTTTCTGGAAATTCCCATGGCGGTAAGAACATGACTTGCGTCAAGGGAGCCTGAAGAACAAGCAGACCCAGCTGAAACTTCATAGCCTGCCTGGTCAAGCTTTAAGATAAGCGTCTCAGAATCCATTGAGGGAACCATAATGCTTACCGTACCAGGCATGTGATCTTTGCCCGCATAAGCCTCTGTAGTTGGTTTAATTTTGGGAGAAGCACAAAGAGTCTCATATACCTTATTTGCGCGTGCTGAAACGCTCTCTTGCGTTTGAGTAAGGTTCTCCAGGCACCACTTGGCAGCTGCAGCAAAAGCAACTGCGCTTCGAACATCCTGCGTTCCATGACGCCTGCCAGACTCTTGTCCCCCGCCGTAACTTTGAGCTTTAAAGGGAACCTTGGAACGCATAAGCACTGCGGCAATACCCAAAGGACCACCAATTTTATGGGCGGCAACAGTCAGAGCATCTACGTCTTCTACCTGAAGAGGAATACGACCAAACGCCTGAACGGCGTCAGTGTGGAAAAGCGCTCCCACCTTATGAGCAGTGTGTGCAAGGTCTACAACTGGTTGAATAACACCAGTCTCATTGTTGGCATACATCACAGAAACAAGAGCTACCGACTGGTCCAAAAGACCCTCAAGTGTAGAAGCCTCAATCTTTCCCTGGCGGTTAGGCTGAGCAATTCTAACCTCAAAGCCCTTCTCGCGAAGAACCGGTGCTAGGTCCAAAACAGAATCATGTTCAATTGCCGAGAAAACCACCGTGTTGCGCTTGTGATCCTTGTTACGAATACCTTCTGCCATACCAAGAATTGAGAGGTTATTGCCCTCGGTACCGCCAGAGCAAAAGACCACGTCAGGAGCTCTAAATTTGCCGCCTACCGCACGTGCAATAACACCACGAGCGCCATCAAGCTCTCGCGCTGCTTGACGACCAAGCGAGTGCAAAGAGTTTGGGTTCACCCCCGCAATGGGTGAAGCTTCATAGGTTTTCTCGGCATCAAGCGCTTCTTGGCGCATTGGTGCTGAAGCTGCATAGTCTAAGTAAACGTAATCCATAACGTGTTTCTGTTGATTCAATCTTGGCAGTTTATATGCAAATGATGCTTGAGAGTGCAGCCTAGCCCTGAACAGTGAGAGCAGACTCGCTTGCGTCGCGGATAGCCTCGATAGTTGCACCGCGGTCTTCCTGGCCAAACACAGCGCTACCTGCAACAAGCATATCAGCGCCAGCAGCTACAACATCAGCTGCATTAGCTGCACTAATACCACCATCAACCTCAATCAGAGGATGAGCGTTGTGCTTACGGCAGAGCTCTTTGAGTGCCTTGAGCTTCTCAAGTGAGTGAGGAATAAACTTCTGACCACCAAAACCAGGGTTAACTGTCATGATAAGCACCAGGTCAAGGTCTTCTATAAGATCCTCAAGAACGCTTACAGGAGTTCCCGGGCAAAGAGAAATACCAGCTTTAGCACCAGAGTCCTTAATGAGGTGGACAAGGCGGTGCGCGTGAACCTCAGCCTCGTAGTGGAAGGTAACAACGTCAGCGCCGCGGTCCAGGAACAGAGGTGCAATCTCAGCTGGATTGGTAACCATCAGATGGACATCAATGGGCAGCTCAGAAGACTTTTTGCAGTAAGAGAAAATATCTGGTCCAAATGAAATATTGGGAACAAAGTGACCATCCATCACGTCGTAATGGATGTAATCAGCGTTTGCAATCGAATCAAGCTCGCTCTTAAGCTTGGAGAAATCCGCGGACAAAACAGACGGTGCTACCAGGACGTTATTCATTAAACTCTCCTATCGAGTCATTCCATAAAATTCTTCGTTAGGCAGGCGGTTAGTAAGGCGAGAAGTAATGTCTTCTGGCGTAGCACCTTCGTAAAGCACAGCGTGAACAGCTGAAGTGATAGGCATCTCAACGTCCATCTGCTGACCAAGCTCATAAAGACCAATGACAGCCTGAGCGCCCTCAACAACCATGCCGGTTTCTTCCTGGTATGACTGAAGCGTCTTGCCCTTAACCAGGGCTTCTCCAAAGGTTCTATTTCTAGAATGCTCGGAGGTGCAGGTTGCTACCAGGTCTCCCATTCCTGCAAGACCCATACAGGTGAGCGGGTCTCCGCCGATAGCACATACTACGCGGCCAAGCTCTGCAAGACCGCGGGTCATTAGGGCTGCAAGAGCGTTATCGCCGTTGCCCAGACCAACAGCAATACCACAGGCAATAGCAACAACGTTTTTAGCAGCAGCGCATGCCTCGACACCACGCACGTCAGAGCTAACGTAGGTTCTGAAGTATGGACGAGAAAGAAGCGCCTGGAAACGCTTAGCAACCTCGGCGTCTTCAGACGCAACAACTGCTGCAGAGATTCCCTGCTTAATAACCTCTTCTGCATGGTTTGGACCAGAAAGCACTGCAATTCTGGCAGGATTTCCCAGTTCGTCAGCAGCCACCTCATGCATAAGCTTGTGAGAACCAGCTTCCATACCCTTAGAGAGAATCAAGACGTCAACCTCTGGGTCAAGATACGGCGCACAAGCAGCGCAAACGGAGCGCAGAAACGCAGAAGGAGCAGCCATAACAACGGCATCTACACCGGTGAGAGCCTCAGCCTCGCTGGTAGTAGACACAATATTGTGTGGCAGTTCAGAATCAGAAAGATGTCTGCAGTTGACGTGCTCTTTATTGATTGACTCGGTAACATCGGCCTCTCTGGACCAGATGATAACCTCGTCAGATGTTGAAGCAAGCAGTGTTGAAAGTGCGGTACCCCACGATCCCGAACCAATAACAGCAACTCTTTTCATGATTACTTGTCCTTTTTCTTATCGCCGAAAGAGAATTTAGACTCACTACCAGCATTAAGACGATTGATATTCTCGCGATGTGCCCAAATTACTGCAGCAGCCACAACAAATACTGGGATAGTTGCCACCGGGTCCATACCAAATAAAAGGCAGAAAAGCGGAATAGCAACTGCTGCACCAATGGAGCCAAGCGATACGTACTTAGTTGGTACGGCAAGCGTAATAAACACCGCAAGTGCTACGAGGGCTGCAAGCGGATTTACTGCAAGGCCACCGCCAAATCCAACAGCAATTCCTTTTCCACCGTGGAAATGAAGCCATGGTGAGAAGATATGACCAAGAACACAGCAGGCATACACAAAAGAAATGATGAGCTCAGCCTCTGCATGATCATTTCCCGAGATCAGAGGAGTAAATCCCTGGGCTCCCAAGAACCAACGAACCAACATGACGCTGACAATGCCTTTACCTGCATCGCAAAGAAGCGTAAGAATACCTGCAGCTTTACCAGCATTTCTTGCAACATTGGTGGTGCCAATGTTTCCTGATCCAAGTTTGCGAATATCTTCATGAGCCATTACGCTTGCAATAATCAGGCCAAATGGAATGCCACCAAGGCCAAATGCAATTAGTCCAAAAATCAGAGCAACAACAATTCCAGACATTAGTTAGATTCGACCTTCTTACGGAACTTCAATCGAATAGGTGTACCAATCAGAGAGAACTTCTCGCGAAGTCTGTTCTCAATAAAGCGCTCGTAGTTGTCATCAACAAGGTCTGGGGCGTTGCACCAGAACGAGATAACAGGAGGCTTAGAGCCCGTCTGAGTAGCGTACTGAATCTTAAGACGACGGCCTCGGTCAGAAACCGTGTGTCCGCCTTCTCTAATCTGGGCGAGAAGCTCGTTGAGCTCGGAAGTCTTAAGCTGAAGTGCGCGGGATTCTGCAGCCGAAAGAGCAGCGGCAAGCACCTTATCAATAGCGCGTCCGGTAAGTGCAGAAACGTTGATGGAAGCAATCCATGGCGCAAACGCCAGGCGCTTTGCTACAGAAACTGCTACCTCATCACGCTTTGCCTCAGAGTCAATGAGGTCCCACTTGTTAAGCAAGAGCACCAGCGCGCATCCACGCTCTACGGCCATGTTTGCAAGCTTTTGGTCCTGCTCGGTTACGCCAACAGAGGCGTCAACCACAAGAAGACAGACGTCTGCGCGGTCCATTGCCTGCAGACCTCTAACCAGACTGTAGTACTCGACGTCTTCATGTACCTGGCTCTTTTTGCGAATGCCTGCGGTATCAACAAGACGAATGGGAGTTCCCTTCCATTCAATCATGGTGTCAATAGCATCGCGCGTGGTACCCGCAACGTCAGAAACAATAGAACGCTTCTTGTTAGCCAAGCGGTTTGCCAGCGAAGATTTGCCCACGTTTGGACGACCAATGATAGCAAGGTTAAGGATGCCATCATCCTCTGGCTCTTCATCAGCCTCAGGGAAAGCGTTGACAATATCGTCTAGTAAGTCACCAGTACCGTGACCATGTGAAGCAGACAGTGGCAGAGGCTCGCCGCAGCCAAGTGCATAGAAGTCCCAAAGACCATCCTGCTCAGTTGCAGGGTTGTCTTTCTTGTTGACAACCAAAAACACAGGCTTGGTGCTCTTGCGAACAATGCGAGCAACTTCTTCGTCTTCATCGGTAACACCAGTGGTACCGTCTACGACAAAGACAATAACATCTGCCTCTTCGCAGGCAAGAAGCGCCTGCTCACGGATGTGTGGAGCAAAGCGATCCTGCGACTTAATTGACTCAATGCCGCCGGTATCAATAAGCTTGAACTCACGACCGTTCCAGTCAGCATCGTGATACGAGCGGTCACGGGTTACTCCCCTGGCCTCGTGCACAATTGCATCGCGTTTCTCGGCAATTCTATTTACCAGCGTGGACTTACCAACATTAGGGCGTCCAACAATAGCAACAATGGGCTTAGCCATGTCTCACCTTTCATTCAGTTGGTTTAATAATACCAGCAATATGCGGCTAATCCCACTCTTTGAGCGCTTTAATACACGACTCAGCAATGTTTGTGGGACCAGGAATTGACATGATTACTTTTGCGCCACGAGCCTCTAGCTGCGCAGTTAAATCAGCCAGAGACATGCCATCAAGGGTGACCTTATCAAAGTTAAACATAACCTCAGGAAGCACTACCAGGACATCAGTTAAGTCCTCTGGCACCTGAGCGAGAAGATCAACGGCGCAGATAAGTCCTGTGACATTAACGTCTCCACCAAAGAAATCGTTGCGCACGGCAAAAGTAGAAACGTTGCCGTCAGTCGACCAGTTGTCGCAGAAGGTCTGGATGGTTTGCTGAGCAGCCTCGCCTACAATCAGCACAATCTTGCGTGAGCGAGCGGAAAGATAGGTATCTGCCTCATCTAGGCCTGCGCGCATAGTGTTGCAGACCTCTTCAGCCTCGTCGAGGAAGCTTCTGAGCATACCAATACCGTCATAGAACTGCGGATAGCCGTCATAGGTATACGCAGGTGGAATAGGTAGCTGGGCGTCTACGTAGAACTCGTCAGAGAGCTGGAAACGCGTAATACCCAATGAAGCACGTGCACGCTCCTGATAGGGCTCAACAATTTTGACAACAGAACGGGAGAGCTCTACGTCATCAGAATACGAATGCGTAAAGCGCTTGGAATCTTTGGTGTAGCCAAGCGGAACAATGGCCAAAGAGGTAATCTGCTGGTGAGCCTCTACCCAATCAAGCGTTTTATCAAGCTCTTCGCCATCGTTGATATTAGGACACAGAACAATCTGGCCATGGATTTCAATGCCTGCGTCCATAAGCTTTTCAAGCACTTCAATACCCCTGGCTGCGCGAGCGCCAATTAGATTGCGACGGACGTCAGGTGAGATTGCATGCAGCGAGACGTTCATAGGCTCTAGCTTGTGAGAGATGATGCGATCAACATCTTCATCAGTGAGGTTGGTCAGCGTAACAAAATTGCCCTGCAAGAAGCTCAGGCGATAATCGTCATCTCTGATTGAAAGAGAAGGGCGCATATCTTCTGGCAGCATGGCCATAAAGCAGAACTGACAAGCGTTTACGCAGGTCTTGATGCCGTCAAACAGCACGTCAACAAAGTCAACGCCCCAGTCTTCCCCAGATTCACGCTCAAGCACGCACTCATAGAGCTCATCGTCACCAGGAACAGAAACTTCAAGCTCACAGATGGAACCGTCGGCTTCCCAACGCCAATCAATCAGGTCTTTTGGTACTACACCATTGACCTTCTCGATACTCATGCCTGGCTCAAGGCCAGCCTTCCACGCAGGACTACCCTCTTCAACGGACTCAATCAGTGCGCCAAGTCCACCAGATTTTGTATTTCCGTAGTCTGCGCGCTGTTCCATATTAGGCGCCTACGATTTGTTCAATAGCTGATTTAACTGCGTTGATATGAGCCTCTGGCGTAGAAGCTCCTGCAGTAATACCAATATGCTCCGCGCCTTCAAACCAAGAAGCCTCTAGCTCATCAGCGCCTTCAATATGGTAAGTTGCGGGGCAATAGAGCTTAGAAATCTCTGCCAAACGGGTAGTGTTTGCAGAAATCCTACCGCCGATGATAATCATGACGTCAGACTCTTTTGCAAGTCTCATGCACGAGTCCTGGTGGCCTGCGGTGGCCTCGCAGATGGTATTCATGACGCGAAGCTCGTCAACAAGCGGAAGTACCGCGTTAACCACCTCAGAAAGCTTTGCAGCGCTCATGGTAGTCTGAACCACCAGACCAACCTTCTTTGCAGCTCTCATAGCATCTGCCTGAGCAGCAACCTGTTCCACGGAGTCTATGGCCAAAGAACCTGGCACGTGCGCCAGTGTGGCCTCTACCTCAGGATGTCCGGACTCTCCTACCACATACACGACATAGCCCTGCTTGGCGAGAAGTTCTGCGGCTCCGTGAGCCTTCTTTACAAACGGACAGGTTGCATCTAACACGTCAACACAGCCGTCCTTGGCAATCTGCTCCTCTTGAGGAGTTACGCCATGAGTGCGCAGCAGCAGCGCACTTCCTGCAGCTTCAGAAGCAGAATCAACAACTTCTACGCCCTGGTCTTTAAGGGACGTGACAACGCGAGGGTTATGGATAAGCGGACCAAGTGTGCGCACGGGTGCATGAGCATCTTTGACGGCCTGCTGGACCATCTGAAGTGCTCTTTCTACGCCGTAACAAGCACCTGCTTCGTCAGCAATTCTAATAGTAGGCACGAACTAATTCCTTCCGGGATGCTCTTTGAGCATTGAATCTCTCAGTTCGTATACCCGCTCCATGGCCATCTCTTCCATCTCTTTTGCCTGATCTTTACGCTTTGTAGAAGTTAGGTTACTAAAAGATACCTTCTGACCTGCGCGAAGATAAACCTTAACAGGCTTAACCAGAGGTGAACCTTTTTTCTTAATATCAAGTGCACCAATAATGGCCAAAGGCTGCACATCTACCTTAGCAAGCTGAGCGATAAGCGCAAATCCACCATGAGTTTCTCCGCGCTCTGTATTGCTTCTGACTCTTGTGCCCTCAGGGTAGATCAGGAGCATTTCTCCCCTAGAAAGCGCTGTAGTAGCACGACGAATTGCCTTCATATCGGCAGTTCCACGGTCTACTGGAATGCCACCTAGTCTAGAAAGCGCCCACTGAAGTGGTTTGAATTTGTTGAACTCACTCTTGTAGATAGTGCGGACTGGAATGCCATGAACAAACAGGTGGACAACAGTAACAATAGGATCCAAGAACGTTGGGTGGTTCATGATAAGAACACGAGGGGTCTTATCGCCAACAAAGAGCTGGTCATTGTCCCAACGCCACCTGAACCAGATTTTTGTAATCAGTCCAAGCACACTGACTGCCAGCCATTTAAAGAACTTAGCAGGAGCTGGAAAATCAGCAAGCGCGGTATCGTAATAATCGTCAAACGAGTTTCCTCCAAAAGGGCGCAAACGCTTAGATGCAGCTGCTATAGAAGACTTTTTCTCGGAACGCTTAGGCTTTTCTGTGTGAGACTTCCCGTCATCAGAAGAGTTACCCTCTGATTCATTTCCCTGGTGAGAAGACCTATGGTTACGAGCATCTCTTTTACCAAGGCCTGGATGCAGGGCAATAATTGCTGCAATAACCTCTTCAACAGAAAGCGCAGAAGAGTCAATGTGATGAGCGTCTTCTGCAGCACGAAGAGGAGCTGCCTTACGCTCAGAGTCAGCCTTGTCGCGTGCCTTAATGTCCTCGAGGATCTTCTCCTCGCTCTTGGCATCTACCTTGGCGTCATTGCCAGTAGCTGCGTCTCCACCCTGGCGCTGAACAGCGCGGCGATGAGCGCGTGCTGCAGGGTCTGCGGTCAAGAAAACCTTTACATCAGCCTCAGGAAATACCACGGTGCCAATGTCACGGCCTTCAGCAACTACATCGCCATTCTCGCCAGCACGGCGCTGAAGCGTGACCATAGCCTCGCGAACCTCAGGGATAGCCGCAACAGCACTGACGTTTCTATCTACCTCCGGGGTACGAATCTCTGCGGTAACGTTTGATCCGTTTGCATAGACGGTCTGACCGTTTGCGGAGTTTCCAAACGAGATGCTAATGCTACGTGCAACCTGAATGATTTTCTCGGTATCAGTCAAATCAATGCCCTGACGCAGGCATTCTACAGTTACCGAGCGATACATTGCGCCCGTATCTAGAAAGATCAGATCCAGGCGATCAGAAAGTGCGCGAGCAACCGTAGACTTTCCGGAGCCTGCTGGGCCGTCAATAGCAACAATCATTACTTATCCCCCTCGGTGACACCCCAAATGTCACGAAAATCGTAAAAACTTGGCTCAGTGGAACGACGAATAACCTCTTCTGGATCAAGGTTAAATCCACCAAGCTTGAAATCTGTTCCGCCTGTACTAGTAAAGAAGATTGAAGAGACATTTGCAAGATGTACATTCCAGCTAGAACTGCCTGGGATGCCAAAAATCTCCGCCATCATAGAGCGTAGATAGCCGCCGTGAGAAATACAAACCGTACGTCCAGAGAGGTTGGAAAACTCGTTAAGAATGTTGCGGCACCTGCTTCTTACCTGCTCATATGACTCTGCTTCTGGAGCAGGTATGGAGTGACCGTTTTCATCTGAAGCCCAGGGAAAGGTGAGGCCGTACGGTTTTAAAATATCTTCTGCATCAGCAAAACGCTTGCTTTCCAGAATGCCAAAATCCATCTCTGCAAGGTCGTCTTTTACCTCGCAGGAAATACCAAGCTCGGCCGCAGCCATCTGGGCCATGTCTTTGCAGCGAGACAAAGGAGAGGTCCAAATTCTATCTGGATGAAATG
>CAKARF010000005.1 GCA_916720465.1 uncultured Atopobium sp.
CGCAGGAAATTTTGGTGGTAAAACCCTGTGCTTTTTTGGAGCCGTCTGGCATGTACCCTCGATTACAACGTGCGAAGAGCATCGACCAAAGCTGTCTTGCCCTCTGTCTTCTGGTCCTTCATTTTTATCACACGTGCAGGACATCCCGCTACCACAGCATTTGCTGGAACGTCTTCAACTACTACAGCGCCTGCTGCGACAACAGCGCCTTCTCCAACACGAATTCCCTCGATAACCACGGCATTTGCGCCAATAAGTACGTTGTCCTCAACAATAACTGGCGTAGCGGAAGCGGGCTCAACAACACCTGCAAGAACAGTGCCAGCACCAATGTGACAGTTCTTACCAACAGTTGCGCGGCCGCCCAACACAGCCCCCATATCAATCATGGTGCCTTCGCCAATAACAGCGCCGATGTTAATAACAGCACCCATCATAATGACGGCATTGTTACCAATCTCAACGCGCTCACGAATCAGTGCACCTGGCTCAATACGAGCGTTTACGTCCTTCATGTTAAGCAGAGGGACGCCGGAGTTTCGACGGTCATTCTCGATGTCAAAATACTCAAATGCGTCTGCATTCTGCTCGACAACACGTTTAAGCTCAGACCAGTCACCAAAAACTACCTTTGAGGTGCCCTCTCCATACACGCGAGAAGAGCCGTAAGACACAGAAGCACCCTCACGCTCTTTAACGTACAGCTTAATGGGAGTCTTCTTCTCTGAAGTAGCAATGTAGTTAATAATTTCCTGGGCGTCCATGCGTGTCCTTTCCTAATCAAACAAGTGCTGACCTATAAAGGTCAGCACATGCGGTTATCCAAAAATCAACTCTTCAAAGGTATAAAAACCTGGAGCCTTTGTAAGCAATTTCTCAGCACACGCAACAGCACCGTTCACAAAAATCTGACGAGACGTCGCACGATGAGTCAGGCAGACTTCTTCATCCTGTCCAAAGAAATGCACCTCATGAGTACCAGCCACCGTGCCGCCTCTCAGGGCAAACACGCCAATCTCGTCCTTGGTGCGAGCTCCACAGAAGCCCTCACGACCAGAAACAACAGGGCGAGTTCCCTCTGGATCAATAGCAGCAAGCAGCAGCTTTGCTGTACCGGATGGAGCGTCAACCTTCTGGTTGTGGTGCGTCTCCACAATCTCGGTATCCCAGCCATCAAGCGCCTCAGCAGCCATAGCTACCGCGCGCCTCAACACAGCAACGCCCACCGAATAGTTTGCTGCGTGGATCACAGGTACGCTCTCTCCCAGCTGCTTCAACTCCAAAAGCTGCTCTGACGAGAAACCCGTTGTACCAGAAACAAGCGCGCACCCACGCTCACGTACAAAGCCGACCACAGCATCAAAGGCAGCAACACCAGAGAAATCCACAACCACATCAGGCGTCTGTTCAACGGTGCTCAACTGATTGATATTCTCGTGACCAAACGCACCAAGCACCTCAAAGCCGTGAGCAATCAGGGTCTGCTCGATGAGCTTTCCCATCTTACCGGTACCAATCACTACTGCACTAGGCATCAAGAAGACCAGCCTTTCTCATAGCGTTCTCAAGCACCTCTGCATGCTCTTCAGTCATCTTCCACAAAGGGAGACGATAATTTTCTTCCATAAATCCCATACGAGCCAGAGCGGCCTTTACAGGAATTGGGTTAACCTCGCAGAAAAGCGCATGAACCAGATCAAGATACTGAAGCTGCAGTTCACGGGCAAGAGAAACCTCACCACGGTGCCATGCAGCCACCAGATCATGAACCATCTTTGGGTCAAGGTTAGACCAAACAGAAATGACACCAGAAGCACCAAGAGAAAGCAGCGGCACAATCATATCGTCATTTCCGGACCACATAGTAAAGTCATCGCTCAGATAACGAGCAACCTTTGTTGCATATGCAATGTCTCCAGATGCCTCTTTAATGCCCCATGCATTTGGATGTGCCGCAAGTCTCTGAACGTTACGCTCAGAAATAGAGCAGCCCGTTCTACCAGGAATGTTATACAGAATACAAGGAACATCAACGCGGTCTAATACATACGAGAAGTGCTGGTAGATGCCTTCTTCGTTACTCTTGTTGTAGTAAGGAGTAATCAGCAGCAGACCATCAACACCCGCCTTCTCTAGGGCCTCTGCTTTGCGCAAAGACTCAGCAGAAGAGTTGGAGCCAGCACCGCCAATAACGGGAATTCTACCCTGAGCTCGAGCAAGAATTGCCTTAACTACCTCGATGTCCTCCTCATCTGTCATAGTTGAGGACTCGCCAGTAGTACCAAGGGCCAAAATACCGTCAATTCCCTGCTCAATCTGGAAGTCTACAAAGCGCTCAAGTGCCTCGAAGTCAACATTTCCCTGAGCATCAAATGGGGTTACTAAAGCGGTAATTGCACCAGTTACGTTTTTCATATCCATAGTTTTTCTCGCCCTCTAATGTGTGGTGTTTGTAGTGGTTGGTTGTGCAAGATCTGAAAAGTCCGAGCCATCAAATGCAAGCGTTGCAAAGTAATCCGCCTCAGTCTCGGCGCGGCGAATAAGCTGCGCGGATCCGTCTTCTAGAAGCAGCAGCTCGGCGGAGCGTAGACGGCCGTTGTAGTTATAGCCCATCGAGAAACCATGAGCGCCCGTGTCGTGAATGAACAGAAGGTCACCCACGGACACCTCTGGGAGCTGGCGATTCTTTGCAAACTGATCGTTATTCTCGCAAAGTCCACCTACAACGTTGTACGTATGTGTTGCAGGGGCATCTTCTTTGCCCATAACGGTGATGTGGTGGTAAGCGTCGTAGATTGCAGGACGCATAAGGTTTGCCGCGCAAGCATCCACGCCAAGGTAGTGGCGATAGGTCTCTTTTTGATGCAAAACGCGGGTAACAAGCGCGCCAGCAGGACCCAAAAGCCAGCGTCCAAGCTCGGTATAAATGGCAACGTCTTCCATACCTACAGGAACTAGAACCTCTTCAAAGGCGCGCTTTACGCCCTGGCCAATGGCCAAAACGTCTGGCTCCACCTGGTCTGGCTTATACGCCACACCAATGCCTCCAGAAAGATCGATAAATTCAATATGGATATCAAGTTCTTTGTGCAGCTTAACAGCCAGCTCAAAGAGGACGCGTGCAAGGTTTGGATAGTAATCCTCTTCTTGAGCATTACTGGCAAGAAACGCATGAAGACCAAACTCAGTCACACCTTTGGTTTTAAGATGCGCAAACGTCTGGAAAAGCTGCTCTTCTGTCATGCCAAACTTAGCATCATCGGGATTTCCAATAATGCCGTTTTGCGACTCAAACACGCCGCCAGGATTAAGACGCGCACACATAACCTGAGGAACGTTGCTTCCCACCGCCTCTTCAAGCGTTGTAAGCATGTCTCCACCAGCGTCTAAGTTAATAATGGCGCCCAGCTCATGAGCACGAGCAAAGTCAAGCACCGTAGTGTCGTTTGACGAGAGCATGATGTTTTGGCCGGTGACTCCACAGGCTTTTGCAAGAGTGAGCTCGGTGGCATTTGCGCAGTCGCAGCCGCAGCCAAGCTCTGCCAGCAACCTCACAATGTAAGGATTTGGCGTAGCTTTAACCGCAAAGTACTCTTTAAAGCCAGCATTCCAGCTAAAGGCCTCTTGCAACAGCTTTGCGCGACGAACAATCTCTGCCTTGTTATACAGGTGAAATGGCGTTGGATACGTCTTAGTAATTGCCTCTAAGGTATCTGCAGAAACAAACGGTTTCTTACTCAAAGCTCCCCCTCAAATTAGGGGCGCAATACACCGTCAAAGTAGCACCCCCGAAATCTCGGACAGTCTTGCATGTATTTCATACAAGCCCACCTGACAACCACGCCTGATTGCCAAGTTCGGCGAACCTCGCCTCCTTCTGGGGTCACTGCCTGCCGACTAACCCAGAACCCATCGTGCTCGCTCCTCTATTGACAGTAAAACCCTACCACAGAAAGCTCTGCATTTGGGCTAGTTTTGTTCTTCTCGCAAAGTATTAACAAAAGTCTTAAGGCGAGAAAGGCCTTCTGTCAGATTCTTGTCAGAAGCGGCGTAACTGATACGTACATACCCCTCGGCGCCGAAGAAAACACCAGGCACCAATGCCACACCAAACTCTTTAATTGCTCGCTCACAGAATGCCTCGGAATCAATGGAGAATTCCTTGATTGAAGGAAATGCGTAGAAAGCTCCGCCAGGCTCTTCAACAGGAAGTTCCATGTCCTTGAGTGCAGAAAGAACGATCTGCCTGCGCTTTTGATAATTTGTGCGCATAGGCGTGACGTCGTAAGAAAGCGCGTAGAGAGCAGCCGGCTGTAAAAATGAAGGAACGGAAGACACTAGTTGAGCGTGAACCTTTCCAATATCTGCTGCGAGCTCATCAGAGGTGGCAACCCAACCAAGCCTCCAACCCGTCATTGCCCATGGTTTGGAGAAACTATTTGTCACAATGCAGCGATCAGCCAAATCTGGATAGAGCTCAGCAAAACGCGGAACATCCTCAACGTATGTGAGCTCTCTGTACACGTCGTCACATAGAACATAAAAGTCATGCTTGCGAGCAAGTTCTGCCACTGCATCAAGCGCCTCTTTTGTATAAACACATCCCGTAGGATTGTTGGGAGAAGTCAGCACAATGAGTTTTGTCTTCTCTGAAATCTTTGACTTGAGCTGCTCAGCATCAATCTGGAAATGATTGTCGCTGGTATCAAGTGGCACAACAACACCACGATTAAGCTGGCAAAGTGTTCTATATACCAAATACGCTGGCTCAGGAATAATAACCTCGTCACCTGGGTTCATCAGCGTCAACAGAGCAGCAGAAATAGCCTCTGTTGCTCCCACAGTAACCACAATGCCATCTGGACTTACCTTCATGCCACGAGCTGACTCCCAAGCAGCAATCGCGCTTCTCAGCTCAAGGGTTCCGATATTAGGTGGATAGTGAGTATTTCCAGCTACAAGCTCTTTGTCTACTTGATTACAAATAGGAGTTGGAGTGTCTTCTCCAGGCTCTCCAATAGTTAAAGAAATACAGCCCGGCGTTGCAGCTGCAAGTGCCGAGAAACGCCTGATACCTGAGGGTTTGAAAAGCTCTAGTGTTGTATTTCTTGATAACGACATACAAACTCCTCAACGTACTTTCAATCCATAATAGTTATCATTTAAATCATACGACACTTGATTGATACGAGGTTCGCATGAAAAGAGTTTTATCTCTTGTCCTTAAATTTATTACTGTCCTACTAAAAAGGGTTCTTGCTCCTCTTTTTAAATTTGTAGGCGGTCTCTTTATTTTGGCTCTGCTGGTACTTGGTGGCTATGTCCTCTACCTGCAGCTTACTTACTACCGCATTCCTGACAACACTCCTGTATCTAATCAAGGTGCCTCTCCTGAAGCTACCACCGTACAGGTTGGTCAAACGTACACAGCTTCAACCTATAACATTGGCTTTGGTGCTTACACCCCTGATTACACCTTCTTTATGGATGAAGGCATTATGCAAGACGGCACACGCACCGTGGGAACTCACGGCCGTGCGGTCAGCAGAAATTCCGTGCAATACACCACAAACGGGGCTCTGAACACTGTTTCTTCTCTGAATGACGGCGCAGCTCCTGACTTTATTCTCTTCCAAGAGATTGATACCTCATCCGATAGAAGTTGGCATGTGAATCAGGTTTCTGAAGCAGAGAGCCGCTTTGGATCCTATGCATCGTATTTTGCTCAGAACTTCCACACCGCGTTTCTCGCCTATCCACTTACTGAGTTCCATGGAACCTCTAACTCGGGAATTCTGACGCTTTCAAACGTACTTGCTTCTAGCGCAACTCGTCGTACCTACCCCATTGACGAGTCATTCCCAACAAAGTTCTTTGACCTAGATCGTTGCTTTATGATCACGCGCTACCCCACAAGCGATGGTCATGAGCTGGTGCTCATTAACAGTCACATGTCTGCTTATGACAAAGGCGGCACCAGCCGTGCTCAGCAGCTTGCACTGCTGACCAAGGTTATGTCTGAAGAGCGTGCTAAAGGTAATTACGTTATTGCAGGTGGCGACTGGAACCATGCAATTTTAGGTTCGCTCACCCTCTATCCATCTAATCAGCAGGTACCTGACTGGGTAGCAGAACTCAAAGACTCTGATTTGCCAGAAGGCTTCAGCGTTGTAGCTCCAGACAACCTCAACAATGTTCCTACCTGCCGCGGAGACGATATTCCTTACGAGAAGGACAAGACGTACACCACCACAGTTGATGGTTGGATTGTCTCGGACAATGTTGTTGCAACCGCCAGAAACATTGACACGCAATTTGCTTACTCGGACCACAACCCAGTTCTTCTGTCTTTCACTTTAAAGAGCGCAGAGTAGAGCTATCCGTCTTTTATCATATGCTTATTATGTGCGTGTCGTACCTATAATACGCACATAATTATTGACTTTGCTGTCTCCATCTTGTATAACAAAATTACAGGAAAGGCGGGTCATTATGGCAAAAGTAAGCACAAATATAAATTTGGATCCAACGCTCAAAAAGAATGCTCAGGAGCTTCTCAGAGATTTAGGCATGGATCTTACTACTGCTATTACCATTTTTCTTCGTCAGACTGTTCGTGAGCAGGGAATTCCTTTTGAAATTAAGCGAGAAATTCCTAATGCTCAAACTATAGAGGCTCTTAATGAATACTCAAACATGAAAGAGCATCCGGAAAATTACAAGCACTATGCCTCATTCTCCGACGCAATGTCGGAGGTCTTAGATGCTTGAAATTGTTCTCTCTAATCAATTTAAAAAAGATATCAAATCAGCTCAAAAAAGAGGTCTCAAACTTGAGTTACTTACTGAAGTTGTGGATACCCTCGCCTCTCAAAAATCACTTCCAGAAAAATATCGTGACCATTCTCTGACCGGCTCTTACGCAGACTTTAGAGAGTGTCACATCAAGCCAGACTGGCTTCTTATTTACAGAATTGATAACGAAGACTTACTTCTTTTTCTTTTTAGAACCGGTTCACATTCTGATCTCTTTTAAAACTAAAGAATAATTTTTGTTTTGTTGTAACCACAACAAAAGCCACATGGAACTCCTGCCACACTTTGGGTATAAAGTAAGCCATAGTAGACTTTCTAAACCTATCCGAGAGGAGCCCGTATGGCACAGGTTCTTGATTTGAGCAAATCCGTTTATGAGATTTGCACTAAGTATCCCGTCATTAAAGGCCTCATGGCAGAAAACGGCTTTGCCGAGATCACCGAGCCAGGCCGTCTTCAGACCATGGGTCGTTTTATGACCATCCCTAAAGGCTGCGACCACAAAGGCGTAGACCTTGAGGAGCTCAAAGCAATTTTCCGCTCTCACGGCTTTACCATTCTTGGTGATGAAGAGCTTGCAGTAGCAGAAGCCCCAGCTGACGAGAAACCCGCAGAGCCAGCAACAGAGAGCGCGCCTATCTCACAGACCCCTGAGGAGCGCAAAGCTCTTATCGCCCAGTACCTTGAGCGCCTCAACGACGGTGAGGACATCGAGGCTGTTCGCGAGGACTTTGCTCGTAACTTCAAGGATGTCTCTGGATCTGAGATTTCTACCGCTGAGCAGGAGCTTATTGCTGGCGGCGTTCCTATGGAGAAGGTCCTGAAGCTCTGCGACGTTCACGCCGCTCTCTTTGAAGGCAAGGTCGCTTGCGCACCAACAGGTGCTGTTGAAGAGACTCCTGGTCACCCTGTTTGGACCATGCGCCAGGAGAACGACCGCATTCTTGCCTTTATCCACGACCGCGTTGCTCCAGATGTTAAGCGTGCTCGCACCCTCACTGAGTCTTCCAGCAATGAGGAGTGCGCTGGCGTTGCAGCAATTCTGAAGGCTGATATGGATGCCTTTGACGAGGTCTTTGTTCACTACAAGCGCAAAGAAGAGCTGCTCTTCCCTCACCTAGAGCGTCACGATATCACCGGCCCTTCAAAGGTTATGTGGGGCAAGGATGACGAGGTAAGAAACGCTGTAAACGGCGCAGAGGCTCTGCTTGAGACCGCATTTGGTCAGTACGATGCAGGCCTTATGGCTGGCGTTGCTGACTACCTGGATGAGGCCATTGAGGGCGCTGAATCCATGGCTTCCAAGGAAGAGAATGTCCTTATTCCACTTTCTCTTGAGCACCTAACCGCCACCCAGTGGACCCAGATTGCCGCTGAAGAGAACGAGTTTGGTCACGCATTTGGCGTCAATCCTCCATCATGGCACGCAGATCCTCTTGAGCTTGCAAACGACAAGCTCAAAGAGATGGAAGCTGCAGCAGCTCTGGGCGAGAATAACGCTGAAGCAGAAGAGGAAGCAATTTCTGCAGACGGCAAGGTTAAGCTCTCTACCGGTGAGTTCACCATTCCTCAGCTTGAGGCTGTCTTTGCAACCATTCCGCTTGACATTACCTTTGTTGATGCAGACGACAAGACACGTTACTTCAGCCACGGCGATACCCGCGCCTTCCCTCGTCCAAAGAGCTGCCTTGGCCGCGATGTGTACGACTGCCACCCACCAAAGAGCCAAGAGGCTGTTCGCCGCATTCTCACTGAGTTCAAGAGCGGCAAGCGTGATTCCTCTGAATTCTGGTTTGAGGTTAGAGACAAGTTCCTCTATGTTCGTTACTTTGCTGTCCGCGATGAAGAGGGCAACTACCTGGGAGCTCTTGAGACCACTCAGGACATCGGACCAATCCGTGCTCTTGAGGGCGAGAACCGCAGAGGCTCCGACAGCTAAGATCTTACGCACGTAAAACCCTGAGTTACCTTTCAAAAATTTTGTGCGACTCGGTAGGCGATGTGTCCTTTTTAAGGCACATCGCCTACACTATTTCTGGCCAAAAGAGAGGAGCCTCAGTGCTACAACGTTTACTAGGCACTAAGTATGCATACGCCATTGTTGCAACTTGTATTGTCATCATGTTTTTACCGTGCGCCATCATCCTGACGTGTTTTGGCATCTTTATCACACCAGTTTCACAATACTTTGGCGTTCCGCGCGTTGCCTTCTCTGCGGTCTTCTCGGTACTCTGTATTGCCATGACAGTAGCTTTGCCGTTCATAGGCAAGTTCTATAAAACGCACGACACGCGCCTTGTGCTTTCTGCAAGCGTTATCATTTGTGCAATTTCATATGGAGCTATGTCAGCAGCTCAAGAGATGTGGCATTTTTATCTCTGCGCAGTGGGACTTGGTATTGGCGTACCTGCGCTCATGTTCTTGTGTGTCCCTGCCCTCATCAACGATTGGTTTGACCAGCGCGTTGGTACTTTTATGGGTCTCTGCTTTGCATTTACCGGCATTGGCGGCACTGTCTTTAACCCCATTGGATCTGCCATTATCTCCTCTGGCCCTGAAGGTTGGCGCGCTTGCTATCTGATTTTTGCCCTGGTTATGCTTGTAGGAACACTCCCCTTCACCCTTTTTGTGGTGCGCGAGAAACCCCAAGATCTTGGCCTTACGCCTCTTACCTTCTCTTCCGATGACGAGAAAACCGTTGAAGTCGCAGAGGCTTCTTCAACCGATATCTCTGCTGATGACGCAATGAAATATCCAGAGTTTTATATGGTTGCTGCGTTTTATGCACTCATTACCTTTAACCAGCAAATCTCTCAGTACTTCCCTAGCTATGCTGCAACATTTGCAGAAACCGCTCCTACAATTGCTGCAGCTACGGGCCTTCTTGCTGGAGCAACTATGCTTGGTCAAGCAATTGGAAAGGTACTTCTAGGTGCATTAAGTGATATTTCGGTAAAACTTGCCTGTTTTGTAGGAATTGTTTCGGGTATTGTTGGCTTACTTATGCTGGGAATTAAGCTTCCAGTGCTGCCACTTCTGCTTGCAGGAACCTTCCTTTTTGGAATTGCCTATGCCCTTACAACAGTCGGTTCACCGCTTTTGGTGCGCGCTGTCTTTGGCAAAAAAGATTCCACTCTTATCTACTCAAGAATTGCTGGCGTTAGCAGCTTTGTCTCTGCTTGTGCGCTGATTATTTGGAGCCTGATTGTAGACGGCTCGGCCCAGGGTTTCTTGGTGCTCTTTGGTATAGGTATTGTACTGATGAGCAGTTGCCTAGCGCTCGCGCTTACCGCACTTAAGCGCGCTGGCAAACGAGCATAAGATTATCTGGCTCTGCTGGGTCTGCTTCTGGATCCAAAGGAACAATCTCCACCTGCTCAAACACCGTGCGAGCAGCGTCCATGAGCTCATCAAGCTGATGTGCACCCTCTCCCACCTGTGCAGAAACTACATTTGTGAGATATCTTCCGCCAGGAGTAAGGCAGTGTGCCACTTGGCTCATCCACTCACTGGTCATCATAGCTGCAGGTGGAACTTCTCCGCTAAAGCAGTCGTTTAAGATAGCGTCATAGCACTTGTTATGAGAGACAGCTAGGCTCTTTATATACTCAACGCCATCAGCTACCTGCACTTGAAGCCTACCATTGCTCTCTCTGATAGCTTCATCCACAAAGAAGTGACTGCGAGCTAGAGATGCAATTTTAGGATCAAGCTCCAGCGCATCGCAAGAAACCTCTGGATGCTGAGCTACTAAATAGCGAGGATACGAGCAACCACCAGCACCTAACATTAAGACTGAGTGTACGGAACAAGCAGCTTCAAACAACAAGTCGTACAGCTCAAGATAAGGAAATACCAGCTGGTTCTTTCTTGAATCTGTGTACGTTGCACTCTCATAGGCGCCGCCCTGCCACAACACACGTATGTCTCCACCCTGACCATCTGAAATAGGAAATACCAACGCAGGGCCATTCAGTGCCTGAGGTTCAACGTAAATACCTGCACAAGTTAGGAGCTCCATATCATGAGCAGTAAGCTGTTTTTCTGACATGGAACTCCTTCAAGTGATGTGTTATATGCGATGTACGTAAGTATAGCTAGTACACGGGGTTTCTCGCCAGGTACTACCTCAACTCAAACGAATCGGCATCGGTGATGCAGACGCAGGTGTCATAGAACGCCTTGAGAGCCTGGTATCCCAGAAGCGTGTCTTTAGTGCCCGCAGTCTCGTACACGGAGTGCATAGCAAGCTGTGGCAGACCCACGTCAACGGCATGCATGCTGGCCTGAATGTTGGAGAGGTTGCCCAGCGTTGATCCACCTGGCATATCGCTTCTGTTAGCAAAGACCTGGTAAGGAATGTTTTGCTGCTTCCAAATAACCTCGACAATGGCGCGGCTAAACGCATCGGTGCAGTACGACTGACGTGCTGCTTCCTTGATAACCATGCCGCCATTGAGATAAGGCTTGTTGGCCGCATCGTGCTTCTCGGGATAATTGGGGTGTACCGCATGCGCATTGTCGCAGCTTACCAACAAAGATGCCGAGAGCGCGCGGTAGTAATCTTCTTGCGTAAAGCCAAGCGTGGCGTTAACGCGCTGCAGCGTGTCTTTAAGGAACGTAGACTTTGCGCCCTGCTTGGTATTTGAACCAACTTCCTCGTTATCAAAGCAGGTGTACACAGAGATGTCCTGCTCATTTGAAGACGCAAGGAAAGCCTTGAGTGCTACGAATGCACACTGAAGGTCATCCAGGTGACCAGCAGAAACAAACTCCTTCTTAGCACCCCAAATACGGCCACCCGTGTGATCAACTAAGAACAAATCACGAGAAAGAATATCTTCTTGAGACACGCCTGCCGCATCTGCTACCAGAGCGTTAAAGGCTCCGGGATTAAGCTCTCCAGCACTAAAGAGTGGCATCAGGTCTTTAGCACGGTTGAACTCTGGCGAGAGACCATTTTTGTGCTCAAGATGAATAGCCAAGCTTGGAATCATGACAACATCATCTTCGATGTTGACCAGCCTGGACTCTACCTTGTTTCCTACTTTAACCAGTACACGACCAGCAATGCCCAAAGGACGATCAAACCAGGTGTGATCAAGCATGCCGCCATACGCCTCGGTGTTCAGGCGAAGTGAGTTGCCCTCACCGGTAAGCTCTGGCTGAGCTTTTACCTTGTAAGTTGGGGAATCGCCGTGAGCAACGGCAAGCTGGAAATGATAAGGAGCATCAGCGGGTGCGGTTTGGGGCTCACGGTACTTCTCGCCAACTTTCCAGGCAACAATTGAAGAATTATTGCGCGTGGTAAAGTATGCGCCGCCAGGCTGAACATCCCAAGAAGATCCCTCGGAGAGGTACGTAAAACCATTCTCTAGCAGGTACTCTTTGATAGTTTGCGTGGTATGAAACATAGAAGGGCTCTGCTTAATAAAAGCAAGAAGCTCCTCAGAAAGAGCAAGTGACTCATTCAAATCAGACATGCGTAAAACCTTTCATAGAACTGTGTTGCACCCAACAGCCTAGCACGCATTTTTGGTGAGGCGTCCACTTTCTAGAAAATGACGCAAAGAATACGCGCTTCAGGGTAGATACTTATATGTTGAACTAATTCTCACCCACCTAAGCGAGAGTGTATGGATATCAATCAAGCTATTGAGCACGCTAATGCGTTTGTCATACCTGGCCTTCTTGTTGATGATCAGTCCATCATCGGCGAGGTCAACAAAAACTGTGACGCTATTAAAACGCTGCTTGATGCCTGGAAGGAAGCGCCACTTGGCCAAGAGCCTGTAGAGTTTTCCGTCATTCAGCAACTTGCTGATAGAACGCGCTCGCTCTGCGACACCTACGGTGTGGAGAGGCTTAGAAACCATCGAGGCGTTGGCCTTTCTCGCGGTCTTTCTAACGATGATCTTGCGGCAGCCGTTGCAAAGATGCAGCGTCGTCGCCCTAAGGCTGTCTTTAAAACCGCAGGTCCGCTTCTTAACGACTTGCAAATTGCGTATGTCGAGAAGAGCGTTTCTGGCACGGTGCTGGGTATTGATATTGAGACTACGTCGCGTTTTCCTGAGCTGGGCTACATTGTTAATGTGGGCTTTGAGTTCTGGAATCTTGGTCGCAATACCGTTCCGGTAGAGCCTCACACCGCCTACTTTGGCATTCCAGAGATGTACAAAGAAAAAGGTGTTCCTCTTTCCGATATTCACCAGATTACCTGGAAAGATGTTGAGGGTAAGAAAACATTTAGAGACGATAAGAAAGCCCAAGAAGCTCTGCTGGCAACTATGAAGAAGATTCCTTTTATGGCTCATAACGCTGCCTTTGAGGATTCTTGGTTCATGTTCAACATTGATGGTTACGCAGAGGCCAGAAAAGCGGGCAAGATTATTGTTATTGACTCCCGCGACATCTGCCGTCGCTTGGACCCAGAGATTAGGTCTCTTCCCCGTGAGTCTTCCCCTGCCGCACTTGAGAACTGGGCACGTCGTAGGCACACGCTTGCGGCGGACGAGAAGGAACGTCACCTGGGACTTGAAGACGTAGACCTTATGATTCGCACCGTTCAAGCAGAGTTTGCAGACCACAATATGTTTGAAGGCTAGGCAACGTTGTCGGTCATCTGTGTTCAAGCGTTATACTAAAGAATGCATAAACTAGATTTTCTCGCTAGAAAATAACTGCCAAGGAGGAGTTTTGTCAGAGAAGCAGGTTAGAGTACGTTTTGCGCCATCCCCAACAGGTAAGTTGCACATCGGAGGTGCGCGTACTGCTATCTATAACTGGGCTTTTGCTCGTGCAAATGGTGGCAAGTTTATTCTTCGTATTGATGACACAGATCCTACGCGCTCAACTGAGGAGAACACTCAGATTATTCTGCGCGCCATGAAGTGGCTTGGTCTTGATTGGGACGAGGGTCCCGATAAGGGCGGCGATTGCGGTCCTTATAGCCAGACTGAGCGCCTTGATTTGTATCGTGAGGCAGCAAACAAACTGCTGGCAGAAGGCAAGGCGTACCCTTGCTTCTGCACGCCAGAGAAGCTTGCTGAAGACAAGAAGGCCGCAGAAGAGCGCCACGACCCCTTCCAGGGCTATCAGCGTACCTGCAGAAACATTGATCCTGCAGAGGCTCAGCGCCGCATTGATGCTGGCGAACCTTATACCATCCGCATCAAGGTTCCTCTGGACCGCGGCGACGTTATTGTTCACGACGCTGTTCACGGTGATGTAACCTTTAACGCTCGTGAGCTTGATGACTTTATCATCTTCCGCTCTGACGGCACCCCAACCTATAACTTTGCCACCGTTGTTGATGACGCTGGCATGGGCATTACCCACATCATTCGTGGCGATGACCACCTGTCTAACACTCCTCGTCAGATTATGGTGTACGAGGCTCTGGGCGCGCCTGTTCCAACCTTCGCTCACATCTCCATGATTTTGGGCCCTGACGGCAAGAAGCTCTCCAAGCGTCATGGTGCAACCTCTGTTGAGGAGTATCGTGACCAGGGTTATCTTGCAGATGCTTTTGTCAACTACCTGGCCCTTCTCGGCTGGTCACTTGATGGCGAGACAACCATTGTTCCTCGTGACGTTTTGGCATCTCAGTTCTCTTTAGACCACGTTTCCAAGAACCCTGCTAAGTCCGATCCAGAACGTCTGAACTGGATTAATGCAACGTATCTTGCCAATATGGACAACCAGACCTTTGCAAAGACTGTTCTGATTCCAGAGCTTGTGAGCGCAGGTCTTGAGCCTGTTCAGGGCAATGCAACTGACGCAAAAGAGATTTACGCAACTCGTCCTGGCTGGTATGACCTGCTCTCCGAGATTCTTCGTCCTCGTACTACCGTAAGCCCAGACGTCATTGAGAAGTCCCGCTTCCTGTATGAGGGTGCAAACGTCACCTTTGATCAGAAGAGTGTTGAGAAGGGTCTTACCAAAGACGCTGCTCAGAGCGCAACTGTTCTTGCAGCTGCAAAGACCGCTCTTGAGGGTGTCTCTGAGGACGACTGGAAGGCTGCAGCAATTGACGCTGCCCTTGAGGTGCTCCCAGAGCAGCTTGACCTTAAAAAGCGCGTTGTCTTCCAGTCCATTCGTGTTGCTGAGTGCGGCAACATGGTCTCCCCTCCTCTTGGAGAGTCCATGGAGCTTCTTGGCCGCGAGGTTTGCCTTGCTCGCCTTGAGCGCGCTCTGGAGCTTTGCAAATAACGCGTGAATGCGTGCCTGCCGCGTATTCTTCCAAGCGTAAGTGGGTATCAAAAGTAAAACCACACAAGAGCTGTAAAACAGATGGTTTTGCAGCTCTTTTATCGTTACCGTTTGTTTAGTTTTGGAGTAGTTATGATTTCTATGTCTGCGTTTGAGGTCCTCGGCCCCATTATGGTGGGTCCTTCTTCCTCGCACACAGCAGGAGCCCTGCGCATTGCCCTGGTTGCACGCTCGCTTGCACCAAAGCAGCTGGAGCGCGTTGAGTTTTGGCTCTACAACTCCTTCTCTCATACCCACCTTGGTCACGGCACCGATTACGCTCTGATTGCAGGCATCTTAGGCCTTGCTCCAGACGATACGCGCGTCCGTGAAGCACTTACCCTGGCAGAAGAAGCACGCCTCAACTACAGCGTTATCGAAAAGGGCGACGACGAGACCCTGCACCCAAACACCGTAGAAATTCACCTCTACGGTGCAGATAACGTCCATGTTTCTGTTATGGGTGAGTCCGTTGGTGGCGGCCGCATTCGCATTTCTGGCGTTAACGGCGTACGCATTCGCATGTCTGGCGATATGCCCACCATTTTTGTTTCACATCGCGATAAACCCGGTGTTCTTGCAGCTCTCACTACTATTTTGGCTACACAAAACATCAATGTTGCAACTATGCGCACTTTCCGCTCAGAGCGCGGCGGCTTTGCCCACACCGTCTTTGAGATTGACGAGCCTATTGAGCAGGAAGTCCTAGACCTCTTCCAACTGGCACCTCACGTTTCGTACGCCGCTCAGGTTTCTATTCCAGGAGCAGCTCCACAAGTCACAAACGACGTGCTTTCAGGAGCCTTTGACAACGGCGCAGATCTTCTCGCCAGATGCTCTAAAACGGGAGCCTCTATTGGCCAGATTATGCGTAAGCGCGAGAAGGACTTGCGACCAGATACCGACGTAGACGCAGAGATGGCTCACGTTCTAGAGATTATGCGCGATGAGGTTCACGACACTATCAAGACGCCTCGTCAGTCTATTGGTGGCCTGCTCAACGGCCAGGCAAAGACCGTAGCAAATACCCCAGCTGCAATCTCCGGCGCACTTATGGGCACCACACAAACACGAGCCGTTGCCTACGCTATGGCCGTTCTTGAGCGCTCAGCTACCATGGGCGTTATTGTTGCCGCCCCTACTGCTGGCGCTTCTGGCGTTGTACCGGGATCACTTATCTCTGTTGCAGAAGAGATTGGTGCTACTGATGAGCAGGTTATCTCTGCGCTTTGGAACGCAAGCGCTATTGGTGCCATCCTAACCACCAACGCGAGTGTTTCGGGTGCTGAGGGTGGCTGTCAGGCAGAAGTCGGCTCCGCTGCTGCCATGAGTGCATCTGCTCTGACCGAGCTTCTGGGCGGCACTCCTCAGCAGTGCTTGGACGCAGCCTCTATTGCTATCTCTAACCTCTTAGGACTGGTCTGTGACCCTGTCAGAGGACTGGTTGAGTATCCTTGCCAGGATAGAAACGCCATTGGTGTAGCTGCGGCTGTAAGTTCTTCTCAGCTTGCTTTAGCCGGTGTTGGAAACCCAATTCCGTTTGATGAGGTTGCTCACGCTATGGCAGAAGTTGGCGCCGCACTTCCTGTTTCTCTTAGAGAAACAGCTAAAGGCGGTCTTGCCGCCACTCCAAGCGCTCCTACTGCCTGTGCAAGCTGTACTGGTTGTGCCCCTCTTGACCAGGCACTTATCGATGCAGAACGCATGCTTGGCGCAAATACTAGAGACGTTCCTTGCGCTTAGAGATGCGTTTTGTATAATATTTTTTGCTGCAAACAGAATTTCTTGAAATTATTGCTTGCATCTCTGACGAGTCTCCTTTATAGTTATTTCTCGCGCTGATGCGCACGGATGACATCTTGGGATATCGTCTAGTGGTAGGACAGCGGATTCTGGTTCCGTCAACGGGAGTTCGACTCTCTCTATCCCAGCCATGTCCTCCCAGTCATACATGGCCCGTTCGTCTAGCGGTTCAGGACGCCGCCCTCTCAAGGCGGAGATCACCAGTTCGAATCTGGTACGGGCTACCAAATGTTCAAGGACTTCTTCGGAAGTCCTTTTTGTTTATCTCAACGCCACTTTTGCTTCTATCGTAAAATAGACCAGTCTGTTTGAAATTTCCGCCACACTCACCTGTGCGGCCAAGAAGTATAAGAATTTTTACTAACACCTTGATTGGATCAGGATGTGGCTTGAGTTCTTCCAAAGTGCTGTTGTAATTGTTGCCCTGCTCTATGTGCCAGGCGTCATTTTGCTACACGCCTCCGGCATGCCTAAGCCTTGGGCTCTTGTTACTGCTCCTTTAGTAAGCTGCGCACTTTACTTTATTGAGGGAGAAATCTTTAGCGCGCTCAACGTCCCTGTTCCCTTAGCTGTGATGGTTCTTGTCCCCTTACTTGTTGCAATCTTAGTCAATGGCTACGTTTTTTATGTTGCTCCCAAACACAAAGAAGACCTCCGGGGCGAGAAACCCGTCAAATCCAAAACAACACGCGCTAGTAAGCAGTCGACTTGCCTTGTACCAGCATTTGTCTGCGAAGAGCTCCCCTTCTGGATGCCTCTTCTGTACGTTGCAATTGGCCTTCTTACCGTAGGGCTTCTTTTCTTACCTACCCTGCCCTCTGCCAGCTCCTTTGTCCAGGGCTGGGATATTGCACACCACTTAGATGTCACACAGGCAATGATTGAGTCTCAAAAATATTCATCTATCCACTATGACTTCTACAGCACCGTAGAAGCTTCAATTACCCCTTGGGAGCCGGGTGCTTCGGGCTTTTATCCTTCTGGCTGGAACATCATTGTTGCGCTAACAACACAGCTTGTTTCTACAACCGTTCCTATTGCAGGTAATGCGCTCAACTTTGTAAGTGCTGCGATTGTCTTCCCACTCTCAATCTGCTCGGTTATTGCAAAAGTTCTTCCCAAGCATCGTATTGCACTTGTAAGCGGCGCTTTTGTTTGCCTAGCATTTTTTGTTTTTCCTTGGTCGCTTTTAATCTATGGACCAATTTTCCCTAACACTGTGGCCTTCTGTGTAATGCCTTCTATTTGGTGGGTTTTTATGCAGATGACTCGCTCAAAGACTCCAAAACACGATCTTATCTGGCTTATCGTTATATTTACTCTTGGCTGTATTACCCTCTTTATTTTGCACCCTTCCACGATTTTCTCATCAATTGTTGTGCTTTTGCCTTGGAGTTTTGCACGCATTGGAGAGTCAAAACGCCGAGTTGTTCTCTTTGGAAAACAAATCAAACCTGTCACGCTCGCGTATGCATTCTTTATCTTTGCGCTGGTTATTTGGTCTGTTTTCTACTATGTTTTGATTGTCCGAGGCGTGGCCCTCAACTTCTGGTGGAGCGCCTACTCAAGCTTGCAAGATGCTATTTTGCACGCCCTTGGCATGGACTTTATTGGACAGTCCTACGCAGGTGGAGAGCTTGTTTCTCCACAGCCAGTGCTTTCAATCTGCGTGCTGGTAGGTGCTGTGTGGACATTCAAGCATAAGCAAGCTCGCTGGATGGTATCTGCCTTTATGTACCTGTCCATTCTCTGCATTTTTATTATTACGTTTGATGTTCCGCTCAAGGGATATCTCTCGGGCTTTTGGTATACCGATCCGTTCCGCATTGCCGCTAGCTGCGTCATTATGGCAATTCCGCTGGCAGCGCTTGGCCTAGCAACTCTTGCCGAAGCTGCGTTGGAAACATTTGCCTCTTGGCGAGAAAAAATTGCTCAACGCCAAAATCAGGCTCAAACTAAAGCTCAGACCTGCGTCTTTTGCAACATTTGGGCTAAACCTCTAATTGCTGGCGCAGTTATAGTGTGCGTAGTTGTGCTTAACTATGTGGTCCCTATGCCAAACCTGAAATCGGAAGAGCCAATTCCTGCTGCTCTTGCGTTTAAACAAGCTTCTGAGAAGGCCTATGGTGATCACTACATTTTGACATCAGAGGAGCTTGAGTTTTTGCGCCGCGTAGAGCTTACCGTTCCTGCGGGTGCCGTTATTGCCAACCTACCTCAAGATGGCAGCCTCTGGGCATATGGCACTAACGACTTACACGTGCTCTGGCGCTTCCCTAACGGCTATGACGCCTCAGAACGTCCTGCAAGCGCAATTCTTCGTAAACGTCTTAATCGCATTGCCAGCGACCCTGAAGTGCTTCAGACGGCTCACGACCTTAACGTGCAGTACGTCCTTATTCTGAACAACGTTGTTGATTACTCCAACGCTGTTACCAGTACCTACAAACCTGGAACCTTCAGAGGCATCACGCAAATAACAGACACCACCCCAGGTTTTGAGGTGGTGCTGGAAGAAGGTTCTATGAGGTTGTACAAGATTACCTTGTAAGGACACTACGCCTGAAGTGCGGAGACCGCGTCCTTAAGCTCTTGAACACGGTCAGTTGCTTCCCATGTAAAGTCTGGGTCTTTGCGGCCAAAGTGACCGTATGCTGCAGTCTTAGAGAAGATAGGACGGCGCAGCTTAAGATCTCTGATAATGGCACCAGGGCGAAGATCAAAGACCTTCTCGATAGCTTGCTCAATTACAGCATCGTCAACAATACCAGTGCCAAAGGTATCAACCATGATAGACAGTGGATGAGAAACGCCAATGGCGTAGGCAAGCTGAACTTCGCACTTCTTTGCAAGACCAGCTGCTACGACGTTCTTAGCAACCCAGCGAGCTGCATATGCTGCTGAGCGGTCAACCTTGGTACAGTCCTTTCCGGAGAAAGCGCCGCCACCATGACGACCCATGCCGCCGTAGGTATCAACAATAATCTTCCTGCCGGTAAGACCTGTGTCTCCCATAGGTCCACCAACAACAAAGCGACCAGTTGGGTTAACGTAAATGTCAGCGTTGTCCCAAGCGATGTTGACCTCACCCATAACAGGAGCAATAACGTGGTCAATCATGTCCTGCTTGATAACGGACATGTCCTCAATCTCTGGGGCGTGCTGTGTGGAGACAACAATAGCTGTGACCTCAACGGGTTTCTCGTCCTCATAGCGAACGGTAACCTGAGTCTTGCCATCTGGACGCAAATACTCAACCTCGCCAGACTTACGCACCTCTGAGAGGCGCTGAGCCAGGCGCTGAGCAAGATAAGCTGGCATTGGCATCAGAACATCAGTCTCATCGGATGCAAAGCCAAACATCATGCCCTGATCACCTGCGCCGATAAGATCAAGCGGATCGGTGGTGCGTCCTGCCTGTGTGTCATAGGACTGATCAACACCTTGGGCAATATCTGGGCTCTGCTCATGGATAAGGCTCAAAACACCGCAGGTCTCGCAGTCAAAACCATACTTAGCGCGGTCATAGCCAATATTTCTGAGGGTGTTACGAACAATCTCCTGAACATCAACGTAGGATTGAGTGCGAATTTCTCCTGCTACCACAATAGTTCCTGTAGTAGCAAAGGTCTCGCATGCACAACGAACGTTATCCAAGCAAGCTGGAACGCCGCTTGGAGAAACGTATCCACGCTCTTCGAGCTCTGCTTCTTTTGCTAGGATTGCATCAAGAATTGCGTCAGAAATCTGATCACAAACCTTGTCTGGATGTCCCTCAGTAACACTCTCTGAGGTGAACAAATAGTTTTTGTGTGCCATGAACTGTCCTTTCACGCATGGCTTCTCTGCGTATGCAGCATATTTGCGTTCTTCTACGCGCAACCACTCTTACTATACCCGCCAAAGACACTTTTGAGCAGGATTAGTCAAGAAAATTGTAAAAAAGAGCACCACAAGGGCGCTCTTTAAATAGCATAGTTAAACTGGCATTATGCAAAAACGCGTATGATTACTCGTCTATTCCAATGCCAGCAAGTGTCATATCGAGCAGATTCTGAGCAAGCTCGTCAGAGCCCTCCGCACCGTGACGCTCTCCCATCAGACCAATAGCCGAGAGAACCAGTGCGCCCGTAATAGAACAGGCGGCAAGTCTTGAATCAACACCCTGGCGAATAAAGCCTTGCGTCTTTCCCATCTCAAGCTGATTAGTAAGAAGAACAACCACGCGAGAAAGCGGTCCCTCAATATTGGTAATAAGTGCCTGCTCAGAGCTTGCAAGCTTGTTAATCAAAGCCAAAACAAGTGGCGAGTCAGGAAGAATATGTGAGGCTAGCTGAGCAATGATTGCATGAAGAGTCTCTTTTGAAGCAGGCTTATTACCAATGGTATGCGCAATATCTTTTGCAAGCTCATCAACGCTCTCGTCAAAGATTGCCTGCAAAAGGGCCTCTCTATCAGAAAAGTAGTAATATAGCGCGCCCTTTGAAAGACGAGCTCTTTCAGAAATCTCACTCATTTTGAAGTTAGTATTTCCGCGAGCAAGCATGAGCTTAGTTGTCTCGTGCATAATACGCTTACGTGTAGCAGCACTCTTTTTAGTGCGAGCTTCAGCACGAATATGAGAAATGGAAGGCGCTGGAGCTTCAGGTTCTTCTGCAGGCTGTTGTTCATAAGCATTATGGTGTATGACTTCTAACGTAATATAATCGCGCTTCTCGCCCATGAACTCCCCCATACGACACTATCCGTCATATAAAATGACGCCTCTCTGATAATTTTTTATGCCTACTATACCGTTTTACCGAACCTATAAAAATACAAAGCCCTTACTTTTTTATTGATTAAATCTGGCACTCTTTATTATTTTTACCAATTACCCTTAGAGAGAATGGCGAGAAGATCTTCTTTTCTATTCTCCACTTGACCTGCTAAATAAAGCTCAAAGAGCTTACGTTGGCATACGCCCACAGCAGGTCCTGGCTGAAGCGAGAGCACTTCCATAATTTCTGCTCCCGAAACGCACAACTCTTGTGGACGCTGAGCAATTCCCCGTTTTGCCTCATGTAAGAGAAGGGTCCTCATAGCCTCAAGCGTTACCGCATAGCTGCGATACGGATTTGCCTTTGCCAGAGCATCTGCCTGCTTTAACGTCAAAAGGTCATACGCAAGAGCAATGCCGTCCGATTTACTTGCCTCGGCTAACAGGGCAATCATATGCCTGAGAGAAGTTGTTGTAATATCCACATCATAGTCATGTAGTGCTACAAGAGAACAAACCTCATTACTCAAATGCTGCGATAAAGCTAATCGTTTGAGCAGCGCCTTTGCCACAACCGCGCCTTTTTCTGGATGACCGTAAAAATGACCTCTACCATCTGCATCTACGCTAAACATTTCTGGCTTTGAAATATCATGTAGAAGCGCCGCCCACCTAAGAGCTGGAGTAGCACACCCTGCTGTAAGAGCCTCTGCTGCAGAGCATACCCGAGCAGTATGCTCCAGCACATCATAGGCGTGATACGGACTTCTTTGATCAAAATTTTGCAACGGTAAGAGCTCTGGAATTGCTACCGCTAAAACAGGAAAACCCAGCTTGATAGCATGGGCAATATGGCCAACCTCAACAATTTGAGCTACTTCCGAGCCAATGCGCTCAGATGCAACCTGAGAGAGTAGCGCCGCGCACTTAATGAGCGCCTGATGTGTTTTCTCCTCAATTGCAAACGAGAGCCTGCACGCAAACCTCAAAGCACGTAGCATGCGCAATGCATCCTCAGTAAATCGAACGCTTGGCTCCCCAACAGCGCGAATTACACGTGCAGACAAATCTTCTTGGCCACCGTAAAGGTCCAGCAATCCCCTCTTGGGATGATATGCCATGGCGTTTATAGTGAAGTCTCTACGTGCAAGATCTTCCTCTATACGAGAGACAAACTGCACAGAATCAGGACGTCGACCGTCAAGATATTCTCCATCACAGCGATACGTTGTGACCTCAATAGGATGCTTCTCGACAACAGCAGTAACGGTTCCATATGCAATACCTGTTTCATGCACAGGAATGTCTGCAGCCACAAAAGCCGCTTTGCTCTGCTGCCACGTTGCCGATGTTGTGATGTCAATATCATGGGCAAATGAGCCGCGTAGGGCGTCTCGTACCCAGCCACCTACAATCCACGCCTCAAATCCGGCATCTTCAAGAACTTCTAATGCACGCAACGCGTAGGTGGGAACTTGTAAATTCACGGAGCGAGAAAGGCATGGTGAAGAGCTGTTTTTCTGTATGCTCATGGCCATTCCTTCCGCAGTTGCTGATGGGAAAAGTATACATCCTTCACACGTCATTCACATCCTTCCTGCGGTTTTTAAAATGACAAACGTTTGTTCTAGATTTTTCTTTACTTCTTCCCCGTTCGTGATAGTCTAAGTATACGAACAGACGTTCTATTTTCAAGTAGAAAGTTGCTGCCATGGATACTCTTGATAAACTCACCATACTTGCAGATGCAGCCAAATTTGACGCGGCGTGCACTTCTTCTGGTGTAGATAGAGATCCGCAGGCAGGAAAGGTAGGAATGGCCTCAGCAGCCGGCTGTTGCCACTCATTTACCCCTGATGGTCGCTGCATTACGCTGCTAAAAGTTTTACTTTCTAATGCTTGTTGTTATGACTGTGCTTACTGCGTCAATAGATCTTCTGCGCAAACCAAGCGGGCTACCTTTACACCACAGGAATTAGCAGAGCTTACTGTAGATTTCTATAAAAGAAATTACATAGAGGGGCTCTTTCTTTCCTCAGGTGTTATAGGGTCGCCAGACCACACCACAGAACTCATGATTGAATGCCTATCCTACCTTAGGAATGAGTTGCTATTTAACGGCTATGTTCATGCAAAAGTAATTCCCGGAACAGATCCAGATCTTATTGATGCTATTGGCCGCTTAGCAGATAGACTCTCTGTCAATCTGGAATTACCTAGCTCAACCTCACTTACTAAACTTTGTCCTCACAAAAATGCAGAAACGGTTACTAAACCCATGTCTTTCATTCACCGCCTACGCGTCTCTGAAGAAAGGCAATTGCTTGAAGCTAAAAATGCATCAAAGGGCATTGTGAAGTCTGCTGGCAAATCTAAGGGCATTGTTATTCCTACTCAGAAGCAAATCATAAAAGAAGGTTTAGCTCTTCGTTCAAACTGCTTGAAGAATACCTTTATGCGCTCATCATGGGTGTCTTCAGGCAAGAGGTCCTTCTCGCCTGCTGGGCAATCAACTCAAATTATCATTGGAGCTTCTCCAGAATCAGACAATCAAATATTGCACTTATCGCAGGCGCTTTATCAGCAATTTGAATTGAAACGAGTATTCTTCTCTGCCTATATTCCTGTTATTGAAGACCATCGCCTTCCTGAGTTGGACACTCCTGTTCCCCTGCGTAGAGAACATCGTCTTTATCAGGCTGATTGGCTGATGCGCTACTATGCATTTTCTCCTGATGAGTTGGTTTCTCCAGAAGCACCTTGGCTTGATTTAGAAATTGATCCAAAGCTTGGATGGGCGCTGGCACATCTTAATCAATTTCCTGTAGAGATTATGGATGCTCCACTAGAAATACTTTTACGAGTGCCCGGTATTGGCCCTACCGGCGCACGAAGAATTATTGCTGCAAGAAGGCGGTCTCGCCTCACCTTTGATGACCTTAAACGGCTGGGAATACAGCTCAAGCGATCTCACCACTTTCTCACCTGCTGTGGCGTAAGAGATGCCTCAGCTCCACTTGACCAAAAATTGATTAAACAGAGGGTAATTGCTGATGCCAAAGCAAGTTCGTACAACAAAACAAGACGTCGTATTGAGTCCTCTCAACTCAGGCTCTTCTAATCAAAGTGTAGAGCTTGTCTCGCTTGTTCAGAGGCTTACAAAACTCTCCAAGCCTCAGAAGGTTGTTATTTCCTGCAACCCAAGCTTAGAAGGCGTTGTAGGGGCTGTAGGACTCACTTATCTCTCACATGCTAACCCAGCTCACGTACGTCTTGTTAGAGAAAGTTTTTGCCAGCCTAGTCTTGGGGAGCATGTTCTCTGTGGACCAGACCCCTCTGATGACTCAGTAGTTTCCTTAGCTCGACGAGTTCTTACAGGCCTAGAGAAGAAAGTAGGAACAAGAGAGATAACACGTCGCATCGTTTTGGCATGTGCTTCTGATGCTCATGCTATGCCAGAGATTGTGCATAGGTACATCCGTCTTGCATTCTCCTACGGCATAGGAGCACTTGAAGATATTGCTGACCCAACCGTAGCAGAATTTAATGCATTAGCTAGGCAGGTAGAAACTGAACGAGAGCACACACGACAATTTGTACGGTTTTCTCGCATGTCAGATGGCTCTTTTATGTCTGTATTTCAGCCTAATGCAAACGTAGTACCGCTAACCTGCAATTACTTTGTCAAACGAATGAGTACAGAGCGGTTTTTTATTGTTGATCCAGCTCACCATATAGTCAGTTTTTATGCGCCAGAAATGAAGACCTTTGGAACCATTCAGCTTGATGACACTTCTTTAGAAGAGTTACTCTCCAGAACAGACCTTGCAACTGATGAGAAATACGTGCAAGCCATGTGGAGGCGCTTCTACGAAGGAGTTGGTCTAGAGGGTCGCGGGCCTGCAGAAAGAGGCTATGACTTGCGCGCTCATTGGATGCCAAAGCGTGTCTGGCAAGGGCTCCCTGAGCTTACCGCAACTACAAGTGCAGAAGCTGCGCGCAGCCAAGGCGTGCCCACTCGCTATCAGGGGCGAGAAAACAGAAAGGATGTGCATCATATAGAACAAAAACA